>DAITAN010000378.1:0-2667 GCA_036824235.1 Gaiellaceae bacterium
AGTAGCCGATCGACGTCCCCCAGAACGCCGCGCGCCGGCTGCGCGAGAAGCGCGTGTAGTCGGCGGCGAGCGGCAGCCACGAGGCCGCCATGGCGATCGTCAGGTCGACGCCTTGCCAGAACGTGATCCCGCCTTCCCCGGGCGCCGACCAGAGCCCGCCCGCGTCGGCGCCGTCGAGCGCCCACCACACCAGGTAGGTGAGGGACGCCGCGACTGCCCAGACCGCGAAGCGGCGCACGTACCGGCGCACGAAGGAGATCGGCCCCGCGAGGGCCAGCCAGGCGGTGAGCGCCCCGAAGACCAGTACCCACGCCCAGCGCGCCTCGAAGCCGAAGAGCTGATCCGTGAGCGCGCTCGCCGCGAGCGACATGACGTAGAGCTCGAAGACCGCCCAGCCGAGGTTCTGTGCGACATTGAGCCCCGTCGGGGCGTACGAGCCGCGGTGCCCGAGCGGGTCGCGCATCAGCACCATCCCGGGGAGCCGCCGCTCGAAGCCGATCAGCCCCGCGAGCCCGAGGAGCGCCGTCCCCAGGACTGCACCCACGACCGTGGCGAGAAGCGCGCGCTGCAGGCCCAGCCCGGCCAGGAACGTCCCGGTGAAGAGGACCAGCAGGCTGACGCCGAGATTGCCCCAGAGCAGGCCGACGTCCAGCAGCGAGAGCGTGCGGAGCCGGTCGGGGACGGGCGTGATCCCCCACGAGCGGTCCGACGGTTCCATCGTGCCTCCCTTCGCTGGCATTACCCAGATCAGGTTCGGCGGGTCGAGGCTCCAGAGCCTCCTCTCAGCCGCTAGGAAGCGGCTCCCCGGTCTCTACGCGGCGATCCTACCGACTATGCGCTCGATCCCCTCCACCGCGCGGGCGAGCGCGCCCTCGTCGAAGAGGTAGGGGACGGCGTTGGAGACCTCGTGGGCCGGGCCGTCCAGCGAGTCGGAGCCGGTGGCCCCGTTGAGGGCATAGCGGATGGGGATCTCGTGACAGACCACGAGCACGCCCCCGTGGGTGGACTGGATGAGGCCGCGGAACGCAGCCGCGTACCGGCGGGCCGCGTCGTCGAGGCTCTCTCCGCCGGGGAACGGAACGTCGCGGGTGTGGCCGTGCTTCCACGTGCGGTAGGTCTCGAGCTCCTCCCCTTCCAGGTCGCCGATGTCGATATCGTCGAGGAGCGGCTCGACGACCAGCGGGACATCGACGCGCTCGCCGAGCGCGATCTCGGCGGTCTCGCGGGTGCGCGGGAAGCGCGTGTGCACGCACACGTCGAGCGGAATGTTCGCGACCTGCTCGCCGAGGCGCCGCGCCTCCTCCTGGCCGCGCTCGGTGAGTGGAACCTCACGCGTGGGGTCGCCGTTCACGCGGCGCTCCACGTTCAGCACGGACTCGCCGTGCCTGACCAGGACGAAGAGACGCACGGCTAGACGACGAAGCGCTCTTCGCGGCCGACGCCGCTGGCGAAGCGGTCCAGCGAGAGCGGCGAGAGGTCGAGGGTCGGCTGGGTCCCCAGGACGAGCTCCGCCAGGTGCTCGCCGACCGCAGGCGCCTGCTGGAAGCCGTGTCCGGAGAAGCCGGTCGCGTAGAGGAAGCGGCGCGGCTGGGTCGCCTCGCCCACGATCGCGTTGTGGTCGGGGCTCATCTCGTAGTAGCCCCACCAGGAGGACTGGATGGGCAGCTCGGCCAGCACCGGGAGCCGACGGGTCCCGTGGCTGGCCACGCCCTCGATGGTCGGCTCACGCCCGCCGAAGACGAGGCCCTGGCCCTCGCGGTGGAAGTAGAAGCCCGTCGAGAAGTCGATCGTGAACGGGAAGCGCTCCGGGAGGTCCCCGTCCTCCGGCGTGAAGTGCATCCAGCGGGCCTCGCCTCGCACCGGAATGTCGAGGCCGGCGAGGTTGCCGACGTCGCGCGACCACACGCCGGCGGTGCAGATGACCGTGTCGGTGCGGATGCGCCCGGCGGTCGTCTCGACGCTGACGATCTTGTCCCCGAGCACCGCGATCCGCTCGAGCGCGGTCGCCTGGAGGATGCGCACGCCCTTGGCCGCCGCAGCGCCCGCGTAGGCCTGCACGACGTCCTCAGGGGTCGCGTGCCCGTCCAGCGGGCAGTAGCTGGCAGCGACGATGTCCGAGATCTCCAGGCCGGGCACGAACTCCGCCGCGTGCTCCGGGGAAATGAGCTGGGAGGGGACGCCCAGCGTCTGCTGGAGCGTGAGCGCCTGCTGGAAGAGCTCCACGTCCGAGTCGCGGTCGAGCAGAAAGAGATAGCCGTCGCGCTTGTAGCCGATCCCGCTCACGCGCTCGAGCGCCTGCAGCTCGGCCATCGAGCGCAGCGCGATCTTCACGTTCAGCTCGTCGGCGAACTGCGCGCGGATGCCGCCGGCGGACTTGCTCGTCGACCCGCTCGCAAGGGACTCTTTCTCCAGGAGCACGACGTCGGTGACGCCGTGCTTGGCGAGGTGGTAGGCGACGCTCGTGCCCATGGCGCCGCCGCCCACGATCACGACCTCCGCAGACTCGGGCATGCGCACGAGGCTATCTCCTGGCGCGGCTGAGCGGGGCCTCGTCGTAGGCGCATCTGCGAGGATTCACCCGTGAACGAGGTCGCTCGTTTTCGGCTCGCTCCCGTGGGGGAAACCATGTTTCCCCCACGAGCCCCCTTCTTTGATGCAGTGAAGGAA
>DAITAN010000379.1:0-2641 GCA_036824235.1 Gaiellaceae bacterium
GGCCGGGCACGTCGGCGTGCCGGCAGGCCCGGGGTTCGCGGTCGTGCCGCACAGGAACAGCGTCACGCCGCCGTTGACGGCGCGCTTGCCGAAGTGGATGTGCGACTGGAGGACCGTGCCCTCAAGCCCGCTGAAGCTGAGCGTGTACGTGAACTCTCTCGCCTCGTCGTCGATCGAGATCTCGAACGAGCCTGTGGCGACGGTCGAGATGTCCGGGTTCTCCTGATACCCGGTCAGTTCGTCGGCCTTCAGGTTCTTCTTCCCCCCTGAGGCACCCGCCAGTGACGCGACCAGAAGCCCGGCCGCGAGGACGGCGATGGCCAACAGAATGCTGCGCCTGCGCATGGCATCCTCCCTCAATCCCCTACTGGTTCGTCCCGCACTGCGCGGGTTCAGCCGTTACTACGCGAGGAGACTGCGGTCCGGATTGCCCCGTTTCGCGGGGTCGAGATGACGGCCGATCATTCGTTCGATGCGGGGCGCGCTCGACCGGCCCTCGAGGCGAGCCACGGGCTTGCGGCCGGCGAGCAGGACGAGGGTCGGGACTTCCGTGACGTCGAGCCGGACGACGAGCTCGGGGTGCTCGTCGACGTCGACGCGCGACACGCGAAGGCGGTCACGCTCCTTGCGCGCGAGGTTGGCGAGCAAGCTCTCCATCCGCCGTCCCGGGCCAGAGCGGGCGGAGGTGAAAAAGAGGAGGAGAGGTCGCTTCGCCCGGGCTGCCATCACAAGAGAGGTTCCCGCCCGGCCCCTCCCGCAAACGGCTGGGCCGCCACGGCTAGACTCAGGGCGATGGACGGAATGCTCGACTGGTACCTGCTCGGTGTCGTACTCGGTTTCGGAGTCCTGGCGGGCGTCGGGGTGGTCGGCGCGGCGCGCAACCCGGCCTGGGCCCTGCTCGCGCTCCTGGCCGCGGTCCCGGGCGTGGCGCTCGCTCTGGTCGCCCTTCCGTGGTGGTCGCTAGTCACCTTCGCAGCGGCGGCGCTACTCGCGTTCTTCGGGCTCAGGCGCCTCTCGACCGAGGCGCTCCCGGCCGCAGCCCTCGGCGCGCTCGTCCTGGCGGTGATCCCAGCCCTTGGCTACGTCGTGGCCGTGGCCACGCCGGTCGCGGGCGCGCGTCTCGGTCGGCAAGCCGACAAGCGCTACGCAGGCCTCAGAGTTCTTGCCAAAGACTGATCTGACGGACGCCGAGCGGAAGAAGCTCGTCCTGGTGGTCGTCGACGGGCTCACACCCGAGGCGCTCGAGCGCGGCCTCGACGAAGGCAGGCTGCCCGCCCTCGCGGCCCTCGCCGACGCGGGCTGGAGCGGTCGCGGCACGAGCGTCTTCCCGTCGCTCACGCCCGTTTGCCTGACCTCGATCGCCACCGGCGCGTTTCCGGACGTGCACCACATCCCGCACCTGGTCTGGTACCACCGCGGCGAGCAGCGCGTGGTCGAGTACGGCTCGTCCTTCTCGGCGATGCGCGCGGTCGGCGCGCGCCAGGCTCTCCGCGACACCGTCTTCGGCATGAGCGGCGAGCACGTCTCGCCGCGTGCGACGACGGTCTTCGAGGCGCTCGAGGACGCCGGGCTCGAACCGGCGGCCATCAACTTCACCTGCTACCGGGGCCGGACCCGTCACCCGATCCGCCTGCCGGCGCTGGCGCGCCGGAACCGTTGGTACGAGGCCGTCTACGGCCCGCGGCACTTCTACTTCTTCAACGTCTTCGAGTCCGACCGCACCGGCTCGCCGCTTGCCGTTCGCTCCCGGTTGGGTGGCTCGATCGACGACTACGCCGCGGTCGTGGGCCGCTGGCTCGTGACCCGCGACGCCTTCGATTTCCTCGTCTTCTACCTCCCGGACTACGACTACGCCTCGCACCTGTCCGGCCCCGACGGCTCGCTTCACGCCCTCGAGCGCTCCGACGCAGCGCTCGCACGCCTCCTGGGCGCCGCCGGCGGCCCCGATGCCTTCCTCGAGCGCTACGCCGTCCTCGTCTGCTCCGACCACGGCCAGACGCGGGTCGAGCGCCTGGCCCGCCTCCAGGACTCGTTCCCACCCGACCTCGAGGGCGTGCTGGCCCTCGCCTCCAACCGGGCCGGGATGGTCTACCGGCTTCCGGGCTGCCGGCTCGACGCGCGCGCGCTCGCGGAGCGCCTCGACGACGAGCCCGCCGCGGACGTCGTCCTCTTCCGCGAGGACGACTGGGCCGTCGCGCGCAGCGAGGGCGACGAGCTCCGCTTCGCCCCGGAGGGCGACGGCTGGCGGCTGGAGGGCGAAGCCGGCGTGCTCGACCTCGACCGTTACCCGAACGGGCTCGAGCGGGCCTGGACAGCGCTCGCGTCGCCCACGGCCGGAGACGTGCTCGTCTCGGCGACGGAGGGCTGGGAGCTCGTCGACGGCGGCGGCCGCCACCATCTCGGGGGCGGTAGTCACGGCTCGCTGGTGGCCGGTGACTCGACGGTGCCGCTGATTGCCGCGGGCTTCGACTCGACGCCGTTCGGCGCCGAGCCCTCGATCACCGATCTCGCCCCGATCGCCCTGGAGCACTTCGGTCTTCGCCCACCCGACTCGATGCGCATCGCTCGTGAGGCGGCGCGAGCCTGACTTCGACGCGCTTCGCGCGCGGATGGTCGCGGAGCGGGTGGAGACTCGCGGAAT
>DAITAN010000380.1:0-2640 GCA_036824235.1 Gaiellaceae bacterium
CGCGACGATGCGCCCGTCGGCGACCGCGACCCCGCCGTCGCGCACGGGCTCTCCCTCGACCGGGACGACCCAGTCGGCCTCGTAGACGATTGTGTCCACTAGTTGTCCGGGCTCGCGAAGGCCTCGCGGCGCGCCGCGATCTGGTCGGCCCAGCGTTTCTCGAAGAAGGCGGCGACCCAGATCGAGGCCTCGAAGAGCAGCAGGATCGGGATCGTCTGGATGGCCGTGGAGACGAAGTCGACGCCCGGGAGGAGGACGCCGGCGACCACGCACAGGCCGAGGCCGATGCGGCGGTTGCGCCGCAGCTGCGCGGACGAGGTGATCCCGAGGCGCACGAGGGCAAGGATCACGATGGGCAGCTCGAAGAGGATGCCCATGCCGAAGATGCTCGTGGCGGCGAACGAGTAGTAGGGGCCGGCGCGGATCTCGTTGCGGTAGAGCTCGCTGTCGAAGTCGAGGAGGAAGGGGATCGCGGCGGGGAGCGCGACCCAGTAGGCGAACGACGCGCCCGCGACGAAGAGGATGGTGCCGGCGAGGACGAGCTTGGCGACGACGGCCTGACTTGTCTGCTCGAAGGCCGGCGCCAGGAAGCCCCAGAGCTGCCAGAGCAGGATGGGCAGGGCGATCGCGAGTGCGGCCAGGAACGCGACCTTGAAGGAGGTCGAGAAGGCTTCCAGCGGGTTGAGGGTGAGCGGCTCCGGCTTGCGGCAGACCTCGACGCCCGTCTCCGGCCCCGGCGCACAGCGGACCGGCAGCGGCCGGTTTAGCCACCCGATGATCGTCGCGCGGAAGATCCAGGTGACGACCAGCGCGCCGAGGAGCGCGACGCCGGAGATGATGATCCGCGTCCGAAGCTCGTCGAGATGCTCGACCAGCGTGACGCGATCGGCGTGCCCGAGGCGCCGCGGCAAGCGGGGCATCGGAGGTCCCTAGGTCTTGCTGCTCGGGACCCGCTCGCCCTCGGGCTGCTTCGTGCGGTCCTCGGACGCGACGGTGGACTCGGACGTGACGGTGGAGGCGGGCTCGGCGATCTCGACGCGCTCGGGCTCGTCGTCGTTCCCCGTGAGGGAGTCCTTGAACTCGCGGATTCCGTGACCGATGGAGCGGCCCATCTCCGGCAGCCTCTTGGGGCCGAAGATCAGGAGCAGGACGAGCAGAATGATGACGATTCCCTGCCAGCCGATGTTTCCGGGCATGGACTCAGGATACCAGCATGGGGCCGGAGGGCCGGAGGGCGGCAGCAGCTACACTGTCCGTGTCACGAAGCGGCTCCCGAAGCCGTTTACCGATAGACGCCGGGGTGTTACAAGGATGTCTCTGCTCGAGATCAAAAATCTGCACGTCGCCACCGAGGACGGGACCGAGATCGTCCGCGGGCTCGACCTTGCGGTGGATTCCAACGAGGTGCACGCGATCATGGGCCCGAACGGGTCCGGCAAGTCCACCCTCGCGTACGCGCTCATGGGGCACCCGGCCTACCGGATCACGGAGGGGGACATCCTCCTGGACGGCGAGTCGATCCTGGAGCTCGAGGCGGACGAGCGCGCGCAGCGCGGCCTCTTCCTTGCGTTCCAGTACCCGCACGCCGTGCCGGGCGTAACCGTGGCGGCCTTCCTGCGGTCGGCCGTCAACGCGATGCGCAAGGCCCGCAACAACGGCGAGGACGACCCCGTGAAGATTCCCGAGTTCCGCAAGCAGCTCGATGCGGCCATGAAGGAGCTGCAGGTGCCGAAGGAGATGGCCGGCCGGTATCTCAACGACGGCTTCTCGGGCGGCGAGAAGAAGCGTGTCGAGATCCTCCAGATGGCCATGCTCCGCCCGCGGATGGCGGTGCTCGACGAGACCGACTCAGGCCTCGACATCGACGCCCTACGGGTCGTCGCGTCGGGCGTGCGCAACCTGGTCGGCCCCGAGACCGGCGCCCTCGTGATCACGCACTACCAGCGGATTCTCAACTACGTGAAGCCCGACTTCGTGCATGTGTTCGTCGACGGGCGTATCGTTCGTGAAGGCGGGCCCGAGCTCGCCGAGCAGCTCGAAGCCGAGGGCTATAAGGCCTTCGGAGTAGAGGAAGAGGCAGCCTGATGGCCACTCCAGAGACACAGGTCGTCGCGGAGATCGGCAACGACTACAAGTTCGGTTTCCACGATCCCGAGAACTACTTCTTCAAGTCCCAGCGCGGGCTCTCGCGCGAGATCGTCGAGGCGATCTCGGCGCACAAGGACGAGCCCCAGTGGATGCGGGACTTCCGCCTCAAGTCGCTCGATTACTTCGAAGCGCGCCCGATGCCGTCCTGGGGCGGCGATCTCTCGGGCATCGACTTCGACAACATCTACTACTACATCAAGCCGACCGAGAACCAGGCGACGTCCTGGGAGGACCTGCCGCCCGACATCAAGCAGACGTGGGACCGCCTCGGCATCCCCGAGGCCGAGCGCAAGTTCCTCGCCGGCGTCGGCGCGCAGTACGAGTCGGAGGTCGTCTACCACAAGCTTCAGGCCGACCTCGAGGCGAAGGGCGTGCTCTTTCTCGACATGGACTCCGGCCTGCGCGAGCACGAGGAGCTCGTGCGCCAGTACTTCGGGACGATCATCCCGCAGAACGACAACAAGTTCGCGGCGCTCAACTCGGCCGTCTGGT
>DAITAN010000381.1:0-2639 GCA_036824235.1 Gaiellaceae bacterium
CTCATCATGGCGATCCTCGGCGTGCTGGTCGGCAGCCTCCCGACGTAGGCGCGCACGGCCCTACCGGGGGCCGCGCTGTCGCTCGACCGTGGCGGCGGTGTACTCGACCGGGGCGTCGAGCCTGACCTCCGGCTTGCGTACCCGGACGCGCACCACCGAGGCAGGAAAGTTGTCGAGCAGATCGTCGGCGACCGCGGCGGCGAGCGCCTCGATGAGGTTGAACCGCCGGCTGTCGCTGACGGCGCGGATGCGATCGACGACCTCCGTGTAGTCGACGGTGTCGGCGAGCTGGTCGGAACGCACCCCGGCGTCGTGGACGATGAGCGTGACGTCGAAGACGAACTGCTGGCCCGTCGTCCGCTCCTCTTCGAGCGCGCCGTGGAACCCGCGCAGATCGAGCCCCTGGACCTCGATCACGACCTCGCTCATGGGCTGGCTACTCCCGTGAGGGCGCCGGCGACGGTCAGCCCCTGGACGTGCTCGCGCACATCGTGGGCGCGGAAGAGCGACGCGCCTCGCTCGTAGGCGAGAACGGCCACGGCCACGCCGGCCGAGACCGACCCGGTGAGCGCGTCGGGATCGCCGAGCAGGCGCCCGAGGAAGCGCTTCCGCGAGGCCCCCACGAGCACGGGCCGCCCGACGGCCACGAGCTCGTCCAGGCGCATGAGCAGCTCCACGTTGTGCTCGACGGTCTTGCCGAACCCGATGCCCGGGTCGAGGCAGACGTGCTCCTCCGGGATCCCCGCGTCGACCGCGAAGGCGAGGCGCTCCTCGAGGAAGGCCTTCACCTCGGAGACGACGTCGTCGTAGCGCGGCTCGTCCTGCATCGTGCGCGGCTCGCCAAGCATGTGCATGAGGCACAGGTAGGCGTCGCCGTCGGCGACCACGCCGGCGAGCTCGGGATCGCCGCGCAGCGCAGTCACGTCGTTGACCATGCAGGCGCCGAGCTCGAGCGCGCGCCGAGCCACCTCGGCCTTCGACGTGTCGACGGACAGTGGGAGGTCGGAAAGCCGCGAGATGACCGGCTCCACCCGCGCAAGCTCCTCCTCGACCGTGACGCCTTCGGAGCCGGGACGCGTCGACTCACCGCCTACGTCCACAATCGCGGCGCCCTCATCGACGAGTCCGCGGGCCTCCGCAACCGCGGCGTCGGGCCGAAGGAAGAGGCCGCCGTCGGAGAAGGAGTCGGGTGTGACGTTCACCACACCGAGCACGGACGGCCGCGGAAAGGCCTGCTCGAGCGGGGGTCTCACGCGGCAACCGTATCCTACGAGCCTTGATCGACCTCCACTCCCACATCCTTCCCGGGCTCGACGACGGGTCGCGCACCGTCGAGGACGCCCGTGCGCTGGCCCGGCGCGCGGCCGAGGACGGCGTGACCGCGGTCGCCGCCACGCCTCACGTCCGCAGTGACTATCCGACTCGGCCGGAGGAGATGGAGCGAGGGGTTTCCCGCCTGCGCGAGGATTTCCTCGACCAGGGCATCGACGTCGAGGTGCTGCCGGGCGGTGAGATCGACCTCGGCATGCTGGCCTCGCTCGACGACGACGGGCTGCGCCGCTTCACCCTCGCGCAGTCGGGCCGCTACCTCCTGGTGGAGTTCCCGTACACCGGGTGGCCCGCGGGGCTCGAGGAGACCGTGTACGGCCTCGGCCTCCGCGGGATCCTGCCCGTGCTCGCCCACCCCGAGCGCAACCGCGAGGTGCAGTCAAAGCCCGGGCGGCTCGCCGAGGCAGTCCGGCTGGGGGCGCTGGTTCAGCTGACGGCGGCGTCGCTCGACGGGCGCGTCGGCCGCTCCTCGCAGACGGCGGCCAACAAGCTCCTCGAGCTCGGGCTCGCCCATGTCCTTGCGAGCGACGCGCACACCCCCGACATCCGGGAGGCCGGCCTCGCGACGGCGGTAGAGGCCCTGGAGGACGAAGGCCTCGCGCGCTTCCTCACGGTCGAGGCCCCGAGCGCGATCGTCGCCGGCGAGCTCGTGCCCGAGCCGCCGCGGAAGGCGCGCCGGCGACGCTGGCACCTGCTCCTCTGAAATCGAACGCACCCTGCCGGACAGGCAACCCACGCTTGTGGAGCAGTACCTGGTCGCGAACTGCGCGAGCTAGTCGCCCGCGATGAAGAAGCGCCAGGTGCCGTCCGGCTCGATGCCCGCGCGCCAGCCGAGGTAGCCGCTGCCGGCGCCGGAGTAGTCGTCGGCAAGGTCGCCGAGGATCTCCCGCTCGTGGTCGGTGAGCTCCTCCTGAGTCTTGTCGTAGGCGAAGGGCCAGATGTAAGTGCCGCCGGCGAGCGTGTACGGCATGCGAAGGATGCGGGCGAGGGTCTCGATGGGGCTCTCGCCCGACTCCTGCTCGACCTGCTGCCAGTACGCGATCGGCCCGCCCTCGTCGGGGAGACCGAACGTGTATGAGAAGCCGGAGGCGGGAATCAGCGGGCGCAGGGCCTCGTAGTCGCCCGCCTCAGCCGCGGCCAGGAGCGCGGCGTGGGTCTCGGCAACCGCTGGAGGGAGCCCGACGGGCTCGGCGACCGTCTCGGTCTGCGTGACCGTCTCGGTCGCGGTGGACGTCTCGGTCTGCGTCTCGCTCTCCGTGACGGTCGTGGTCTCGCCCCCGCCGCAGGCAGACAGGGCGAGCGTGCCGATG
>DAITAN010000382.1:0-2628 GCA_036824235.1 Gaiellaceae bacterium
GGGACGACCTCCCCGGCGAGGCTGCGCGCCTCCGTGGCGGCGGAGCGGAAGGTCGACGACGCCCGCTCGGCTTCGACGCGGGCAGCCTTCATCGGCTTGCCGGCCTCGTTCGAGATCGTGCGCGCGATGTCCTCGCGGCGCTCGTCGATGAGCTGCGCCGTCCGGTCGAGGAGCTCTGCCCGCTTGTGCGCCGGGAGCGGGTCGGCCATGGCCGCCGCGGCCGCGTCGACGGCGCGACGGGTTTCCTCGGCGCCGGCCTGCGCCACGCGGCCGACGACATCTCCCGAGTACGGCGAGCGAATCCCGCTCCACGCGCCCGTCTCGATCCATTCGCCGCCCAGGAGAAGCTTCTGCTCGCGGGCCGTGACCGCCATGCCGCTATTCAAGCACGACGCAGGCTGCGCCGCCGTGGGGCACTCTGTGCGGGCCGTGGTCCGCGTCGCCGTTCTCGCGCTCGTCCTGCTGCCGATGCTCGCAGCCTGTGCGGGCGACGAGGGCTCGAGCCCGGCCGAGGAGCCGTCGGGAAGCACGAGCGCCGACGCGACGCCTCCGCCGCGCCGGTCGCCACAGGTCCTTACGGAGGCCGATTCGGGCGCGACGATTGCGCTCCCGACCGGAGGAGAGACGAACCTGCGCCTGTCGAGCGACTGGGTCTGGGAGGAGCCGGTCGTCGACGGAGACGCCGTGCAGCTCGTCCCCGTGAACTACCTTCAGGACCCGGGGTTCTCCGAGTGGGTCGTCATGGCCGTGGCTCCCGGAGAGATGACGATCACCGCTACCGGGACGGCCGCCTGCGCCGGTCAGGACGGGTGTGCCGACGGGCCGCAGGACTTCCAGGTGAGAATCACGGTCGAGCAATGACCGGAGCGGACGTGAGAAAGGTGGGCGTGGTCGGGCTCGGCACCATGGGAGCCGGGATCGCGCAGGTCTGCATCCAGGCAGGCATCGAGACCGTCGGGCGCGAGGTGAGCGACGAGCTCTGCGAGCGCGCCCGCGAGCGCATCGGCCACTACCTCGGCCGCGGCGTCGAGAAGGGGCGACTGACCGCTGAGGAGCGGGACGCCGCGCTGGCCCGCTTGACGACGACGACGGACCCGGCCGGGCTCGCGGGCTGCGACGTCGTCATCGAGGCCATCGTCGAAGACCTTGACGCGAAGTTGCAGATCTTCCACGCGCTCGAAGCGGTCTCCGACGAGCGCGCCGTGCTGGCCACCAACACCTCGGCGCTCTCGGTCACGTCGATCGCGAGGGGGTGCAGGCACCCGGAGCGCGTCGTCGGGATGCATTTCTTCAACCCGGCCCCCGTGCTGCCGCTCGTCGAGGTCGTCCGGACCGAGCTTGCCTCCGAGGAGGCCGTGGAGACCGCCTACGGGCTCGCCGAGCGGCTCGGTAAGGAGCCGATCCGCTGCAATGACACGCCCGGTTTCGTCGTCAACCGCATCCTCATCCCGCTCCTGAACGACTGCGTGCGCGTTCTGGACGAGGCGGGTGTCTCACCGGAGGACCTCGACAAGGCGATGACGCGCGGCGTCAACTGGCCGATCGGGCCCTGCGCGCTCATCGACCTGATCGGCATCGACATCCACGTGCATGCCTCCGAAGCGCTTCACGACGCGCTCGGAGAGCCCCGTATGGCCCCGCCGGAGCGCCTCGTTCGCATGCGCGACGAAGGCCAGCTGGGGCGAAAGTCCGGCCGGGGCTTCTTCAGCTACGGCTAGCGATCACTCGAGCTCGGACGCGAGCCGGGCGGCCTCGGCCTCGATGGCCTCGGCCTCCTCGGGCGTGAACGTCCGTTCGGTGAACTCGGCGTCGAGCACGAGCAGCGTTTCGTCGGCGCCCTGGACCGGGATGGCCACCTCCGAGCGGACGCGCTCGTCCGTCGCCAGGTAGTCGGGATCGTGGCGCACGTCCTCGACGAGCTGTGGCTTGCCGGACTCGGCCGCCCGCCAGCAGATGCCGCCCTGCTCGCGTGGGATCTCGTAGATGAGCCGGAGACCGCCCACCGACGCAACGACGCGGAGCGCCTCGCCGACCCGCATGTGGCAGTAGACCTGGATTCCGGGCAGGCGCGCGGACAAGCGCTCGACGGTCTGTCGAGCCAATTCGACGACATTGTCCTCTCGCTCGGTCGGCCCCTGGGCGTCCGACCCCGGGGCGCGAAACCCCTGGCGACTGGGCATTGCTTCGGGAGTATGCCCTAGACCGCGGCCGGCGGAAACGGCCCTGCGCCGTCCGAGCGCCTGCGTACAGTCGCCGGGCAGTGACGCTCTGTGCGCTCTGCCGCCGGAACCTCCTTGCGGGCGAACGGTTCCGCTACTGGCGAAGCATCCAGGAACGCCAGGTCGCGCGCGTCGTGTGCCACCTCTGCGAGCCGGAGGCCACGCGCGACGGCTGGCAGAGAACCGACCGCCACGAGCGCCAGAACGCGGTCGGCCTGCGCGGCACGGTCAGGCTCGTCGCCTAGCGCTACGCGGCCAGCGGGCCGGTCCGGCACCACGCCGCTCCCGGGTGCCTCTGTGCCACCGCGGACCAGATCGCGCCGGCCTCCTCGAAGGAGAGGATCTCGAGTTCCACGGCGTGCCGGGTCGCGGCGACCGCGGCGACGATCTCCCGGTCGAGGCCGCGCTC
>DAITAN010000044.1:0-11087 GCA_036824235.1 Gaiellaceae bacterium
CGAAGAGCCCGGCCGTCGCGGCGATTTCTGCCGCCAATCCTGCGATGAGAAGTCGTCTGTTCATGTCAAGGCTCCGAAGAGGGATGAGGGGCCCGCCGCCGCAGCGCGGGCCCCTCGGCTTCTCCTCGTCTACGGGCCGCCCACCAGCGAGTGGTGAACGTGCTCGTAGCCCTGATGGGGCTCCGGGACGTACGGGAACCCGACGTGGAACGGGCGGTCGTTCGCGTCCACGCCGTCACCCAGCTGGTTGTTGGGCGACCGGTTGGCGTTGCCGGCGCACTGGCCGAGACCCTCGATCAGGGGCGCGACCGCGGGGCCGTACCCGCAGGTGAGCGCACGGAGCTCGATGTCCGTGACGTCGTCCTCGAGCCGACGCCCGTTGGGGAAGCCCGCAAAGTCGCCCGCGAGGACGCCGAAGCGGCTCCCCTGTCCGACCGGAGCGCTCGGCGCGATGCCGGTGTTCAGCCGGATGAGGTCGGCCTTGGTCGTCCCGGTGAAGTTCAGACCGGGCACGCCCGTGAGGAGGATGGCCTGGATGTCGCCGCGGGCCGTCTCCGGCGCGTTGTCGAGCACCGGGTACAGCGCGTTGGCGAGCTTCGTGACCTCGGGGCTCAGGTAGTGCGAGGCGAAGCTCGCGTCACCCGAGGGATCCGAGGCGTTCCAGCGGTCCTTCTTCCCGAGCGGGATGACGACCTCGTTGATCAGGGGGTTGGCGAGCCGGGAGACCTGCACCCAGCTCCCCTGGTCGCGGCGCCTGCCGTTCGCGCCGATGATCTGGACGCGCTGGCGGCTGGCGGTCGCGTACACGCCGACCACGGCCTTCGGGTCGTCCGCGGCGTGCAGCTTCCCGTCGCGGGTGAGCTGCGTGATCGGGACCTGAAGGACGATCGCGTGCGTGTTGAAGCCGCCGACGCCGTCCACCCCGTCCTCCGCGTCGAGCGGAATGACATGAGCGGGGTTGAACGGCCGCAGGCCGGCGAGGTCGAACACCGAGCCGAGATCGACGAAGAACGGATCGTCGCTCTGGCCGGCGAACGCCTTGATGCCGCCGGGCAGCTGCTGAACCGCGGCCTGCATGAGCGAGCCGTAGTTCGGGGTCGAGCGCGGCCCGATGTTGACCGGCGTCGTCGGCAGGTTCCTGCCGATGACGGTCGACTTGTTCTTCTGCACCCGGGTGACCGAGTAGTACTGCGGCCGGTTCCAGTCCGGGTCGGAGAGCGTGTTGATCGGGCCGGTGTTGTAGAGGAACGTGTTGCCGTTCCGGGTCTCCGTCCGGAAGTCGAACTGGTAGGTCACGTCCTCCCGTCCGTCTCCCGTCGAGTCGACCTTGAGCTCGTAGAGCACGTCGTCGCCGAACGCGTTGAAGTTCGGCCCGCCGGCGGGCTCCTCGAGCGGGATGTAGTTGGCAACGATCGTGACCGTGTCGGGCCGGTCGGGGCTCACGAACGCGTACACGTCCGTGTTGTCCGCAACCGGGTCCTCGCTGATCGTCGGAGCCTCTCGGTGGCTCGACGCCGGTGCGTCGTCCGGGCCCGAGCCGCGCACGAGCACGGCCGCGAGAGCGGCGAGCGCCAGCACCCCGATGAGCGCGATGCGTCTCATTTTCCTCTCCTCAGTGGGGGGTTGAACGCGCCCTATTCGGGGGAGGCGGCCGATCGGTTCGGGTGAGCTTCCGAACCGATCGACCTCGCACGCCGAATGCCGGTCATGGCTGCCGTGTTAGCGTTGCCCACGCCTCGCAAGAGGCAGGGATTCATGGCTCGAGGGCTCGCTCACCTCTCGGACGAGGCGCTTGTCGCGCTCGTTGCGCGCGCCGACGAAGAGGCGTTGGCCGAGCTCTACGACCGCTTCAACCGCGTCGCTTACGGGCTCGCGCTGCGCATCGTGCGCGATCCCTCCCTCGCCGAGGACGCCGTGCAGGAAGGGTTCCTCGCCGTCTGGCGCTCGGCCGCGCGCTTCGTCGCCGAGCGGGCAAAGGCGAGCACATGGATCCTCACGCTCGTCCACCGGCGTGCGGTCGACCTCGTGCGACGCGAGCAGCCCCGGCGCGCGGAGCCGCTCGACAGCGCTCCGCAGCAGGCCGGCGACGACACGGAGGAGGAAGCGTGGCTCCGCCTGCGGCGCGCCCACGTCCAGGAGGCGCTCAAGCGCCTCCCCGACAAGCAGCGCGAGGCGCTCGAGCTCGCCTACTACGGAGGATTCACCCAGTCTGAGCTCGCCGACCGTCTCGGGGAGCCTTTAGGCACGATTAAGAGCCGGATGTTCTCCGGCCTGGCCAATCTCCGCGACCTGCTCGCGGAGGGAGACATCGAGAGAGAGCAATGGAAAGAACCGAGATCCACGAGCTGAGCGCCGCCTACGCCCTCGACGCCCTCGGCCCCGAGGAGCTGGAGGAGTTCGAGGCACACCTCGCGCACTGCCCCGAGTGCCGCGAGAACGTTGCCGCGTTCCAGGAGTCCGTGGCGGAGCTCGCCTACGACGTCGATGCTCCGGCGCCGTCGCCCTCCCTGCGAAACCGCGTGCTCGCGGACGCGCGGCGCGAGCAGCCCAAGGTCGTGGCGATGCCGCGCCGCCGCTGGGCATTCCCCGTCGCGGCAGCGGCCGCGTTCGCTGCCGGCTGCGTCGCACTCGGTCTCGCGTTCTGGGGCGCCGACATGGCGCAGCAGCTCGACGACGAACGTGCCGCACGGCATCTCTCCGACGAGGTCGTTCTCGCGCTCTCCGATCCGAACGCGGATCTCATTCCGCTGGACGGCGCCAACGGCATTCTCGTCGTGAAGAGCGACTCGTCCGAGGGCTGGATGCTCGTGAACGGCCTCGACGAGGCGCCCAGCGGTAAGACGTACGAAGCCTGGGTGATCGAGGGCGACCAGGCGACCGCGGCCGGCCTGTTCTCAGGCGGCGGCGAGCGGACGGTCGTCCCGCTCACGATCCCGGTTCCCGAGGGCGCGGTCGTCGCCGTCACGGTCGAGGAGGCCGGAGGCGTCGAGCAGTCCACGCAGGATCCGGTGTTCGTGAGCGAGCAGGCCGCCTGACAGTCTCGGGGCGCCGCTAGACTCGTCCTTCGTGTTGCTCCGAAGGCGCAGGAGCGGCGTGCGACCCCGTCGCCGCCGGATCCGCAAGCTCAGATTCCTCGCTCTCCTCACCGTCATCAGCTTCGTCGCGGCGGTGTCGTTCACGTTCGGCCTCGTGAGCTCGATCGCCAGCGAGCTCCCGCAGCTCGAGCCCGGCAACGAGCGGCGGGCCGAGCGCCTCGGCTACATCTACGCCTCCGACGGGAAGACCGTGCTGGCCGTGCTCCGCGGCTCGGAGAGCCGGGTCATCGTCGAGTCGGACGAGATCGCGCCCGTCATGAAGCAGGCGATCGTCGCCGTGGAGGATCGACGCTTCTGGGAGCACCAGGGCGTCGACATCCGAGGCATGGCGCGCGCCGTGTGGGCCGACGTCAGCTCGCAGACGATCGTGCAGGGCGGCTCGACGATCACGCAGCAGTTCGTGAAGAACCAGTACACGAAGCAGGAGCGGACGATCAGCCGCAAGCTCAAGGAGGCCGCGCTCGCCTGGCAGCTCGAGCAGCGGTGGTCAAAGGACCGGATCCTGACCTCGTACCTGAACACGATCTACTTCGGGAACGCGTCGTACGGCGTCGAGATGGCGGCACGCGTGTACTTCGACAAGCACGCCGACGAGCTCGAGCTCCACGAGGCCGCGCTGCTGGCCGGCCTGCCGGCGAACCCGGGGTCCTTCGACCCGGCGTCCAACCCCGAGGTTGCCAAGGCGAGGCGGCAGACGGTGCTCCGCCTCATGCTCGAGCAGGAGCTGATCAAGCCGGACGACTACCGCAAGGCGGATGCCGCGCCGCTGCCCCCGCCCGACCAGATCGGGCTTCCGGGCTCAGGGAAGCGCGTCCAGTACTTCGCGGAGTACGTGAAGCAGCAGCTCATCCCCTACTACGGCTCCGGCGAGGTCTTCGGCGGCGGCATGAAGATCTACACGTCGATCGACCTCGAGCTCCAGCAGCTCGCGAGCGAGGCGATCGACAAGTGGCTGACCGAGCCGGACGGGCCGACTGCCGCGCTGGTGGCCATCGACCCGCGGAACGGCAAAGTGCTTGCGATGGTCGGCGGCGAGAGCTTCCGCAAGAGCCAGTTCAACCTCGCCGTGCAGGGGCAGCGGCAGACCGGCTCGGCCTTCAAGCCGTTCGTGCTCACCGCGGCGCTCGAGCAGGGCATCTCGCCGCAGACCGTGTTCGAGTCCGAGCCGACCACGATCAATCTCGGTGACCAGGTCTGGTCGGTCGCGAACTACGAGGGGTCATACCTGGGGCCGATCGACCTCACCGAGGCGACGATCCACTCCGACAACACGGTCTACGCGCAGCTGACCGCGCAGGTCGGGCCGAAGAACGTCGCCAACACCGCGCACAGGCTCGGCGTCACTCGGCCGCTCGACGACTACTTCGCCATCGGGCTCGGCGTCGAGGCTGTCAGCCCGCTCGAGATGGCGCGGGCCTTCGCGACGCTCGCCTCGGGCGGCAAGCGCGTGGACGGGAGCGTGCTAGGCAACCTCCCGCGCGCAGTGCTGCGGGTCGAGCACAACCGGCGCGCGGACTCGAACGACCCGGTGGCCAAGCAGGTCGTCGCCCCCAACGACGCAGCCATCGTCAACTCGATCCTCCAGGGCGTGGTGGCCGAGGGAACGGGCGAGCGCGCCGCGCTCGACGACCGCCCCGTCGCCGGCAAGACCGGGACGACCGAGAACTACGGCGACGCCTGGTTCGTCGGCTACACACCGCAGCTCGCCGTGGCTGTCTGGGTTGGCTACCCGGACCGGCTGAAGCCGATGGAGACCGAGTACAACGGCGACGCGGTCGCGGGCGGGACCTTCCCGTCGTTGATCTGGAAGACGTTCGCCAAGACGGCGCTCGACCACCTCGAGGAGCCTCCCGCGTACTTCGACTCGCCGGTCTACGACGAGGTTGCGCCGCTGAACGTCGTCTACCGCAACAGCCGCTGGTACCTCGACAACGGCAACTGCAAGGACACGAAGCAGATCCTGTATTTCGTCGGCTCCGGGCCCGATCAGCCGGCGCCGTGCAAGCCGAACGAGGTCGACGTCCCGCACGTCGTCGGGGAGCGGCGGGAGGACGCCGAGGCGCGGCTGCTCTCCATGCCGCTTACGCCGGAGGTCATCTGGCGTCCGGCCGTGCCCGGCGAGCGGCTTGGGATCGTCACGGAGCAGATGCCGGCGAGCGGCACCCTGTCGTCCTGGAGCACCGTGCGGATCGTGCTTCCCAGGGCGCGAAACGGACGGATTCCGGACGTTGTCGGCCTCTCGCTGGAACAGGCCCGCAACCGCCTCGCCAAGCGCAGGCTTGCGGGGACGATCCGGGCCTACGCCGACGGCGCGCCGGCGGGCAGGGTCCTCGCGCAGTTCCCGCGCGCAGGCCGGGCCGCCGTGCCGAACATGACAATCCGGCTCGTCGTCGCCCGCGGTTGACGTTCGGCACGGGCGCTGCAAGAGTCGCGCCGGCCACAACAGGAGGTCTCATGGAAGCGTCCGCCGCAGCAGTCCCGTCCGGCAACACCGGCCCCCTGGGGAATCGCCGTGGGGTCGGGTTCGGAATCCTCATGGTCATCGTCACCCTCGGGTTCTACAGCTGGTACTGGGTGTTCAAGACGCAGGAGGAGATGAAGCAGCACACCGGAGATGGCCTCGGAGGTGTGTTGGGCCTGGTGATCTGGATCCTCTTGGGCGCCGTCAGCGCCTTCGTGATCCCCTCGGAGGTCGGGAAGATGTACCAGAAAGACGGACGTCAGTCTCCGGTCACGGGCTGGACCGGGCTGTGGCTCTTCCCCTTCGGCATCTTCATCGTCCCGGCGATCGTCTGGTTCGTGAAGACCCAGAACGCGCTGAACGACTACTGGGAGTCGAAGGGCGTTCCCGCTCCCTAGCGGAGCGCCGCCAGCGGGCGGCTGAGGAAGCGCGAGCCGGCCAGGCCGTAGCGCCAGGGGAGATCGGCCGCCCGGGTGATCCCGATGCGGGGGCCGCTCACGATCGCGGGCGTCACGTCGGCTGCGCGGAGCGCGAACGGCGGCCGGTCCAGGGCGGCGCCGTCGTGGTCGAGGCTGATCCCGAGGGCCTGGCAGAGGCGGCCGGGCCCGGCGCACAACAGCCGCTCGTCCTCGAGGCCGCGACGCGCCCGCATCCGCTCGAGGCCGTCAGTCGGCTCGACCGCCCGCACGAGCACCGCTTCCGCCACACCCTCGGGGCCGCAGACGAGATTCAGGCACCAATGGATGCCGTACGAGCGGTAGACGTAGGCGTGGCCCGCCGGCCCGAACATCGACCGATTGCGCGGGGTCTGTCCGCGGAAGCCGTGGCTCGCGGGGTCTTCCGCGTCGTAGGCCTCCACCTCGACGATGCGCCCGCCGACGCCGTCGACGAGGAGCGTGGAGCCGACGAGCTCGGGCGCGACCTCGTGCACGCTCCGCGCGAAGAAGTCGCGCGAGAGCGCTATCAAAACAGCTGCTCGGCCTCGGGCGGTTTGGCGCTGTCCTCGAGGAGCTTCCGCGCGCGGCGCCCGAGGTCGCCGAGGTCGACCCTGCCCTTCTCCGCATCCGCGGCGATCCGCTCCGCGAACGCGAGCGCCTCGTCCAGGAGACGCGACCCGGCGGCGACGTCCTGGCCCATGTCGTGGAGGATCGTCCGCTCGGTACGCGAGGCGATGATGGGCGCCGGGATGCCGTCGACCCAGACCTGCGTGCGGCTCCCTCCTCCCCGGTCCTCGCCGCGAATCGGTTCCAGTGCGTAGATCTTGTCCGCGCGCGCGTACTTGCCGAACCCGAGAAAGACCATGCGGGGCGCTCCGTCCACCATGCCCGAAGTATCGCAAGTCGCTCGGGCCCCAGAGCCCAAGTAACACTGTGTTACTTGGAAAGGGCTCGGGCCAGGACGTCGACGACGCGCTCCTGGTCCTCGGCCGGGAGGCGCGCGTGGAACGGAAGCGCGAGCGTGCGGGCGCTCGCGTCCTCGGAGACCGGGAGCATGCCCTCGCGATAGCCGAAGCGCTCCCGGTAGAACGGCTGCAGGTGAATGGACGGCAGGTAGGGCTTGCTCGCCACGCCTTGCTCGCCGAGTTGCGCCATGACGCCGTTGCGGTCGAGCCCTGCTGCGAGCTTGACGACGTAGACGAACCACGAGCGACGGTGGTCCTCGTCGTCTGCAAGAGGCGGCTCGACGCCCTCCACGCCGGCCAGGAGGTCGCCGTACCGCTGCGCCACCTCGGCCCGCGCGGCAAGGATCTCGTCGAGCCGCTCGAGCTGCGCGAGCCCGAGGGCTGCCGACAGGTCGTCGAGGCGGTAGTTGTAGCCCAGCCGCGCGTGTGTGAGCCATTCGCCGGAGTCGCTGCGGCCCTGGTTCGAGAGGCTCTTGAGGAGCGCCCACTCGTCCTCCGAGGCGACGGCAACGGCGCCACCCTCGCCCGTCGTCATTTGCTTGTTCGGATAGAACGCGAAGACGGCCGGATGCCCGGACGAGCCGATCAGGCGGCCCCGATACTCGGCCCCGAGGGCCTCGCATGCGTCCTCGACGATCGCGAGCCCGTGGCGCTCGGCGATTGCCTCGAGCTCGTCGAGCTCCGCCGGGTAACCGAAGATGTGCACGGGCAGGATCGCCTTCGTGCGAGGCGTGATCGCAGCCTCGACCGCGGCCGGATCGAGGTTCAGCGTGTCGGGATCAATGTCGGCGAAGACCGGCGTCGCGCCCTCGTAGAGCGCGCAGTTCGCGGAAGCCACGAACGAGAACGGCGTCGTCACGACCTCGTCCCCTGCGCTGATGCCGGCCAGGCGCATGCAGAGGTGGAGGCCCGCCGTGCCGCTCGAGACCGCGGCGACGCGGGGAACACCCGCGCGGGCCGCCAGCGCTTCCTCGAAGCGGTCGATCATCGGGCCGAGCGAGAGCTGCCCCGAACGGAGCGTCTCGAGCACCAGCTCCTCCTCCCGCCCGTCGATCCAGGGCGAGGAGAGAGGGATCTGCTGCGTCAAGACCCCGGTGCCGCCGGTGTCTTCTCGGCGTACTCGAGCCAGCGCGACCACCGCTCGTCCCGACCGCGGACGACGTCGAAGAACGCGTCCTGGATCGCCTTCGTGACGGGTCCTGGCGCGCCGACTTCGTGGTCGTCGACCGAGCTCACGGGAGTGACCTCGGCGGCCGTGCCGCACATGAAGACCTCGTCGGCCAGGTAGAGGTCGGAGCGGATCAGCTCGCGCTCGTGCACCGCGTAGCCGAGCGCCTGCGCGATCTCCATCACGGTCTCCCGCGTGATCCCGGGCAGGATCGAGACCGAGAGGTCGGGCGTGGAGATGATCTCGTCCTTGACGACGAAGATGTTCTCGCCGGAGCCGTCCGCGACTCGCCCGTCGTCCGTGAGCAGGATCGCCTCGTCGTAGCCGGCACGCGTCGCCTCGATGACGGCGAGCATGGAGTTGAGGTAGATGCCAGTTGCCTTGGAGACGTGCGGGATCGTGTTCGGCCCGACGCGCTTCCAGGAGGAGATCTTTGCGCGGATGCCCTTCTCGAGCGCGTCCTCGCCGAGGTAGGCGCCCCAGCGCCACGTCATGAGGACGACGTCGACCGGGTTCGTGCCCGGGTGGACGCCGAGCTCGCCGAAGCCGTAGAAGGCGATCGGGCGGATGTAGCAGTCCGAGAGCCCGTTCACGCCGATCAGCTCGTGGGTGGCCGTGCGCAGCTCCTCGACCGAGTGCGGAATCTCCATGTGCAGGAGCTGGGCGGAGCGATGGAGCCGCGTGAGATGGTCGGTCAGCCGGAACACCGCCGGCCCCGCTTCCGTCTCGTAGCAGCGGATCCCCTCGAACACTCCCGAGCCGTAATGCAGCCCGTGCGCGCCGACGTGGACCTTCGCGTCGGCCCAGTCGACGAGCTCTCCGTTCATCCAGATCTTCTCGGTCGCTTCCATGGATCGAAGGTTACTCCACGGTCACGTCCGCGGCCCGCGCACGCGCGAGGCGAACGAGGTCGGTCGGGGCCAGGGCCGCCATATGCCGGTGCGACCCGGCGCCGATCCAGACCACCTCGTGCGCGAGCAGCGCGCGGTCGATGAGCACGGTCTCGATTCCCGGGAGCGGGAACGGCGCCACGCCGCCCGGCGGGAAGCCGGTGACGTCTTCGACGGCGTCGGGGCGCACGGACTTCACCCGCTCGCCCCCCGCGATCGAAGCGACCTTCCCCGTGTCCGCCCGCTTGTCGCCCGGGACCATGACGACGATCGCACGGCCGTCGCACGAGAAGACGAGCGTCTTCACGATCTGCTCGACCGGGGCGCCGGCGGCGTTGGCTGCGTCCTCGGCAGTCGGCGTGCCCTCGCCGAACTCCTCGATGCGGGCCTCGACCCGGCTCTCCTGGAGGACACCTGCGACCCGGAGGACTGCCTCGGGCCAGTTATCCATTCGTCCGCTCGAGCACGATGGCCCGTGGATCGAGCAGGCCGGGCTCGGCGCGGATCCGCTCGATCACCTCCGGCGTAATCGGGCTGTCGAGCGTGAGCACCATGAGCGCGCGGTCCTTCGGCCGGTTGCGGGAAACGGCCATGTTGGCGATGTTGATGTCGGCTTCGCCGAGAAGCGTCCCGATGCGGCCGATCCGGCCCGGGCGATCGTCGTTGACGACGAACAGCATGAGCGGCTCGAGCGCGATCTCCACGTCGTAGCCGAGGGCGCGCACCAGGCGCGGCTCGTGCTCGGAGCCCATGACGCTGCCGACGACGTTGAACTCCTCCCCGCCGGCGACCGCGGTCACGGCCACGAGGCTGCGGAAGTCGCGCGAGGCCGGCCGGCGCTCCTCGCGGACCTCGATGCCGCGCTCCTGCGCCACGAGCGGGGCGTTCACGTAGTTGACCGTCTCCTCGACGCGCCCCTGGAAGGCGCCGTTGAGCGCGGCCACCGTGAGGAGGCGCGTGTCGCGCTCCGCCAGCTCGCCCAGATAGACAAAGTCGAGCCGCCCCGCATTGCCGCCGGCCAGCTCCACGGCGAGCGCGCCGAGCTGCGCAGCGAGAGGCAGGAACGGGCCCAGGACGTCGAGGTCCTCTGCCGACACACCCGGCACATTGACCGCATTCGTGACGAGCCCTCCCTCGAGCGCGGCCGCAACCTGCTCGGCGACGATGAGCCCGGCCCGGTCCTGCGCCTCCTCCGTCGAGGCCGCCAGGTGCGGCGTGACGACGACGTTGTCGAGGCTGAGGAGGCGGCCGGAATATGGTTCCTCCGCGAAGACGTCGATCGCCGCCCCGGCGACCTTGCCGCTCGTGAGCCCCTCGACGAGCGCGTCCTCGTCGATCAGCTCTCCGCGGGCGACGTTGACGATCCGCACGCCGTCGCGCATCTTCGCGATCTCCTCGGCGCCGATGAGCTCTCGCGTGTCCGCCGTCAGGGTCGCGTGGAGCGAGACGAAGTCGGCTTCGGCGAAGAGCGCCGCCAGCGACTCCGCGCGCTCGGCGCCGAGTTCCCGGAACCGCTCGGGCGCGACGTAGGGGTCGTAGGCGAGCACCCGCATCTCGAAGCCTCGGGCCCTGCGGGCCACCTGCTGGCCGATCCGGCCGAAGCCGACGAGCCCGAGAGTCTTGTCGGCGAGCTCGATGCCGCCGAAGCGGGAACGCTCCCAGCGGCTCTCCTTCAGAGCGCCGTGCGCCTGTGGGATCTGTCGCGTCAGCGCGAGCAGCAGGCCGAGCGTGTGCTCGGCGGCAGAGATGACCGTCGACTGCGGCGCGTTGGCGACGAGGATGCCCGCCTTCGACGCGGCGGTGAGGTCGACGTTGTCGACTCCCACGCCGGCGCGGCCGATCACCTTCAGGCGCTCGGCGCGGGCAATCAGGTCGGCGGTGACCTGCGTGCCGCTGCGGATGATGATCGCGTCGTACTCGCCGATGCGCTCGGCCAGGTCTCCGTCGGTCGAGACGTCGACGTCGAACTTCTGCCGGAGGAGCTCGACGCCCGCTTCCGCGATGGGCTCCCTGACGAGGACCCTCACGCCGCGACGGGCTCGGCGTGGGCCTCGTGGGCCGCAGCCACGGC
>DAITAN010000383.1:0-2596 GCA_036824235.1 Gaiellaceae bacterium
ATGAATGTAATACGGTATGCGTGCGTCGGTGTACCCGATGCTTCGCGTGGGCGCCTGCGGCGCGACGGGAGCGGCAGCAGGACGCCCGCCCCGTCCCCCGTCTTGCGGTCGGCGGCGGTGGCGCCACGGTGGCGGACGCCGCCCAGGCCCGCGAGCAGGAGCTCGACGACCTCGCGGGAGGCGGCCCCGGCCGGGTCCGCGACGAAGCCGATGCCGCAGGCACCGCGGTCGGCGGTGAGATCGTGAAGTAGCGCTCCTGGCATCGACTTCGGGTCGACCACCCTCCATGTGAGGACGTACGTATGGGTGCGGGTCTCCGCCTCTTTCTTCTTCAGCTAGCCGGCGGAGGCGGAAGGAGTGGACGCCGGCTAGCGCACACGAATGCGCGCAATAAGCTTGCCAAGAAACGACGGGCTTGTCGGCAGGCTGCGCATCCGAATCGCGCAGACTATGGAACGCATAGGACGTCGTCAAGGGCTCGGCCGGACGATCTTCATCGACGGTCTTGCCTCCGTCCTCCCACCGCGCTATGGTGCGCGCTTCCTCGTCGGCGAAGAAGCGGGCGAGGGGAGGCATTGAGGCCTCAGGAGCGTTGCTCCTGGGGCTTTTTTCGTGGTCCAGACGGGAGGCGATGGAGATGGTGAAGGTCGAAGCAGTCGTCATCCGAGAACGGGTGGAGACGGTGATCGACGCGGTCGAGCAGGAGACCGGCCACGTCGGCGTGACCGTCCTCGAGGCCATCGGCCACGGTCGCCAGCGCGGGATCACCCACGAGTACAGGGGACGCGTCTTCGAATCGCGCTTCCTCCCGAAGGCCCAGCTCGTGCTGGTGGTGGCCGACGACATCGCGGACGACGTCGTGGCGACGATCGTGGACTCCGCCCGGAGCGGCAACGAGTCGGGCGACGGGATCGTCTGGACGACGCCCGTCGCGAACGTGACACACAACCGGACGGGCAGGAGCCTGGAGGAGGTGGAGGTCCGATGACGACCGAGGAGCTGGCGATCGCGACGAGCACCGTCTGGGTCCTGCTCGCGGCGATCCTGGTCATGTTCATGCAGGCGGGCTTCGCGTTCCTAGAGGCCGGGCTGACACGGATGAAGAACGTCGGTCACATCGCGGCCAAGAACGTGCTCGTGCTCGCCCTGGCGTCGGTCGTCTACTACCTCGTCGGGTTCGGGATCGCCTTCGGCGACGGAGGCAACGGCCTCGTCGGCGGGTCGGGCTTCGCCCCCTCTGTCGAAGAGCTGCTCGCCGTCGGCACGGCCCCGTTCTCCTGGTTTACCTCCATCCCCGGCGCGGCCGGCTACCTCTTCGAGGTCGTCTTCTGCGCGGTCTCGCTCGCAATCGTCTGGGGCGCGATGGCCGAGCGCACCCGGCTGTGGGTCTACTTCGTCTTCGGCGTCGCATACACGCTCGTCTACTCCGTCGTCTCGCACTGGGTCTGGAGCCCGGACGGCTGGCTCTTCGCACGCGGGATGCAGGACTTCGCCGGCTCGACGGTCGTGCATTACCAGGGCGCCCTCGCCGGCCTCGCCGGCGCGCTCCTCCTCGGCCCGCGGATCGGGAAGTTCGTGGACGGCAAGCCGAACGCCATCCCCGGTCACAACATGGCCTACACGACGCTGGGCGTCCTGATCCTTTGGTTCGGCTGGTTCGGCTTCAATCCCGGCTCGACGCTGAGCGTCGACTTCGGCGGCGTCGGCTTCTTCTCATACGTCGCCCTGAACACGAACCTCGCCGCCGCGGCCGGCGTTCTCGGCGCCGTGATCACGTCGTGGCTCGTCGTCAAGAAGCCGGACCTCTCGATGATGCTGAACGGTGCCATCGCGGCCCTCGTGGCGATCACTGCCGCGTGCGCGTTCGTCGCCCCCTGGGCCGCAATCCTCATCGGCGGCGTCGCGGGCGTGATCGTCGTCCTCGGCTCGCTGCTCGTCGAGCGGGTGCGGATCGACGATCCCATCGGCGCCATCGCCGCGCACGGGATGGCCGGCGTGTGGGGAACGCTCGCACTCGGCTTCCTCACCGTCCCTTCGCTGGCCGAGAGGCTCGCCACGGGAAGCCCCGGGCTCTTCTACGGCGGCGGCTTCCACCAGCTCGGCGTCCAGGCGCTCGGCCTCGCCACCGTCGGCGTCTTCACCTTCGGTGCGTCGTTCTCGATCCTCTGGGTGCTGAAGGCGACGATCGGGATCCGCACCGAGCCCGAGGTCGAGACTGCCGGCCTCGACGTCTCCGAGCACGGGATGTGGGGCTACCCCGAGTTCTACATCCCGGTTCCCGGCGGCTACGGGACCGAGACCCATCGCCACCTTGGCGTCGCGCACACACTCAAGACCAGGGAGGCGCCGCACCCCGCGCCTCTCGCGGAGCCGGCCGCCTAGCCGTCGAGACGCGGCCCGCGCCTTCCACCCGGCGCGGGCCGCGTGTCAACCTAGGCGCGTGAGGAGCCTCATCGCACGCCTGCGAGGGCGCGAGGACGAGCGCGTCGCCGCCGCCCGGAGCGCTCACCGCTCAGGGCAGTTCGCCGAGGCCCGGCGCGTCCTCGCCCCGGTGGTCGACGAGGGCGATGCCTCCCTCGAGGTCGTCCGGGGCCTG
>DAITAN010000384.1:0-2587 GCA_036824235.1 Gaiellaceae bacterium
GATTCGCTCGCGGGTGACCGCGTCGAACTCCGTCGGCTCGGCCGGCGCGGACTCGAGCCAGACGGCCGTCGTCACGAGCAGCTCGCCCGGGCCCGACCCGGATCCGGATCCGGAGCCCACGCCCGGCACGACGATCACGACCAACAGGCCGTGGAACTGCACCGGCGCCCTCACGGCCTTCGGGACGCTCCCGATCAAGATCGTCTCGACGATCGCCAACGCCAGCGCCAACGACAACGACAACGCCGTCAGCCTGCGCGGGTGCTACGGGGACGGGAACCCGAACACCGTCGACCTGATCCTCGACATCCGCGGAAATGGCGGCAACGTCGGCAACGGTTCCATCGGCACTTCCTACGACACCGTCCGCATCGGCCAGAACGCCCACGACCTCGTGGTCACGGGCAACGCGGAATGCGGCGCCCGCAGCTCCAACCCGAGCATCCACCAGGACATCGTCCAGGCACTGTCCGGCAGCAACATCACCTTCGTCGACTTCACGTCGGGCGACCCGTTCACGGGCCGCTGGACGTGCTGGGGCGCGGGTGGCGGCTGGTACATCACCTGGGCGAACGCAGGCATCCCGACCGACCTCATCTGCCTGCGGTGCATCCTGGCGACCTACAACCAGAACCTCCGCATCGGCGAGTCCGTCCGCTCCGGCGCACGTGACTCCCTCTTCGGGTACTCGCGCTCCTACGGGATCTTCGTCGAGAACGGCGCGCAGAGCCCCGTGAACGTCAACAACCGCGTCATCCGGTACTAGGCGCGCCAAGGGGCGGCCCGCACCACGCGGGCCGCCCCACTCTCTTCAAGGCGCGTTCGGTCCCGCGCCGGTCCGGGTAGGCGACCGGTGACACCGAGACACAGGGGGACACACATGGGACGGATCTCGATGCGCCCGCTGCTGCTGGCGCTTGCGGTCGCACTGTTGGCCGCGCCCGCCGCGGCCACGGCGAAGCAGGACCGGACGTCCGAGCCGGTCAAGGAGCCGACCGCGATCGGCCGCGGCGGTGCAGCCGCCACGGTGGACGTGCTCGCGACCGCAGCGGCGGTCGACGTGCTCAAGCGCGGCGGAAATGCCGTCGACGCCGCCGTCGCGGCGGCCGGCGTCCTCGGCGTGACCGAGCCGTTCTCCGCCGGGATCGGCGGCGGCGGCTTCATGGTCATCCGGACGGCGAAGGGCAAGGTGACGACGATCGACGCGCGCGAGAAGGCCCATGGGGCGATGCAGCCGAACTCGTTCTGGGAGAACGGCGTGCCGCTGCCCTTCAACGACGCGCGCTACAGCGGGCTTTCCGCCGGCGTGCCGGGCACGGTCCTCGGCTGGGAAAAGGCGCTCGACCGCTACGGGACGAAGTCGCTGCGGAGGATGCTCGAGTACGGGATCAACGTCGCCCGGAAGGGTTTCGTCGTCGACCAGACCTTCTTCGACCAGACGCAGGCGAACGTCGACTGGTTCGACGACGTCCCGTCTTCGGAGACGATCTACCTCGACGCGGACGGGACACCGCGGGACGTCGGCACGATCTTCCGCAATCCCGACCTCGCGCGGGCGTACGAGCGGATCGCCAGGCAGGGCTCCCGCGGGTTCTACCGGGGCGACATCGCCGAGGCGATTGTGGACGCCGTCCGGCAGCCTCCCATCGCCGCGGACGCGAACCACGTCTGGCGTCCGGGCCTCATGACCCTCGACGACCTGAGGCGCTACACGGCGCCCGAGCGCAAGCCCACGAAGGTCCGCTACCGGGGCCTCGAGGTCTACGGGATGGGGCCGCCCTCGAGCGGCGGCTCGACGGTCGGCGAGGCCCTCAACATCCTCGAGGGCTACGACCTCGACAGCATGTCCCGCACCCAGGCGCTGCACCTCTTCCTCGAGGCGTCGCGCTACGCGTTCGCCGACCGGAACGCGTACCTCGGCGATCCCGAGTACGTCGACGTGCCGCTCAGGGGCCTGCTCTCGGACGCGTTCGCCGCGGAGCGACGGGCGCTGATCAACCCCGCCCTCGCGAGCACGCATCCCGCGGCGCCGGGGGATCCGTGGCCGTACAACGGCGGCGGCTCCGGCGGCGAGGCCGGGGTGACCGCGACGCAGAGCGAGACGACCACCCACCTGACGGTCTCCGACCGCAAGGGCACGGTCGTCTCGTACACGTTCACGATCGAGTCCACCGGCGGCAACGGCATCGTCGTCCCGGGCTGGGGCTTCCTGCTCAACAACGAGTTGACGGACTTCGACTACGGCTCCCTGACGCACCCGAACCGGGTCGAGGGCGGCAAGCGGCCGCGCAGCTCGATGAGCCCGACGATCGTCCTCGACCGTGGCAAGCCGTACCTCGCGCTCGGCTCGCCCGGCGGCTCGACGATCATCACGACCGTCCTCCAGCTGCTGGTCGACCGGATCGACCTCGGCGCGACCCTGCCGGAGGCGATCGCCGCCCCGCGCGCGACCCAGCGCAACACGGCGACGACGCTCGCGGAGGCCGCGTTCCTCTCCTCGCCCGAAGGGCAGGAGCTCGTCTCCACGTACAAGCAGGTGCTCGCCCTCACCGGTGAGATCGGCGCCGCGACGGGGATCAACTTCCTC
>DAITAN010000385.1:0-2586 GCA_036824235.1 Gaiellaceae bacterium
ATCGCCTGGGCCATCCGCCGTCACGTCGGCCGTGGGCGAGCCGTCGCCCGGCCCCTGAAAGCGTGGCCCTTCACTCGCCGGTGAGCCGACCCGGTTCACCGCGCGCTCCGACGCCCCGTCGCCCTCAGGAGCCACCACGCCGAGACCCTCGAACGGCGCCCGGATCACGTCGCGGACCGGCGATCCCTCGATCGAGGCCGCGGCCATGCCCAGCGGCGCGGCGAGAACGACACCGGCGGTAACGAAGGTCTGTCGCACTCCCTGCGAAACCCGCACCCTGCGCGGATCTATACCCACTCCGGGCGAGAACAGTCCGCCGTGGCTGGCGATTGCCGTCTAAGCGTATGCTCGCGTCGATGCCGAGCTTCGAAACCGTCCGCGTCGCGGCAATCCAGGCGACCCCGGTAATCATGGACGCGCCAGCGACGGTGGAGAAGGCATGCGACCTGCTCGGCGACGCCGCTGAGCAGGGGGCGCAACTGGCCGTGCTCCCGGAGACATTCGTGCCGGTCTATCCGAGCGGCGCCTGGGCTCACGACGCCGGCTCCTTCGGGGGTTGGGACGAGCTCTGGGAGCGCCTGTGGGAAAACTCGGTCGACGTTCCCGGGCCGCTCACCGACCGGCTCGTGCAGCGCTGCAGCGAGTTGGGGGTCCATTGCGCGGCGTCAACGAGCGCGAGTCGGCGCGTCCGGGCTCGCTCTACAACACGCTGCTGCTGATCGGGCCCGACGGCTTGCTCTGGAAGCACCGCAACCTGATGCCGACGATGCACGAACGGCTCTTCCACGGGGTCGGCGCCGGCGACGATCTCGATGTGGTCACGACACCGGTCGGACGAATCGGAGGCTTGATCTGCTGGGAAAATCGGATGCCGCTTGCGCGCTATGCCGTCTACCGCGGCGGGCCGCAGATCTGGATCGCCCCCACCGCGGACGACACCGACGGGTGGCTTGCCTCGATGCGCCACATCGCGATCGAGTCGGGAGCGTTTGTCGTCTCGGTGCCTCAGTTCATCCCGGCGGCATCGTTCCCGAAGGACTTCCCGGCCCCGCTGCCCGAGGGGAAGGAGATCTTCGGGCGCGGCGGGGCCGCCATCTGCGAGCCCGACGAGGGCGGGGTGATCGCCGGCCCGCTGTACGACCAGGAGGGCATCCTCGTCGCCGACTGCGACCTCCGGGCGGGCCTCCACGCAAAGCGCTCGTTCGACGCCGCCGGGCATTACAGCCGCGAGGACGTGTTGATTCCCGCCCTCGACGGAACGGACGAGCCGCGCGCAACTCGCGACGACACCGCCGTCCGAGAGCCGCGGCTGGCGAGCGACGACGGCTAGGCGCGACCCCTGCACATGACGGTCGTGCACCGCCGCGAGGCTGCGTAGGATGGCCGCCGTGCGCTATCCGGTCGAGTCGTTCACAGATCAGGAGCGAGAGCTCCTCGCCCCCCACTTCACCAACCTCGACCGGCCCGCCTTCTGCCTCATCAACCTCCCGGAGACGGTCAAGGGAGCGCTCTTCGCCCGCTACTCGCGCTACCCGGGCACGCTGAGGCGTCTGTTCCTTGACGAGTTCGCGGGCGACGTTCCGGCCGGCTCGCGGCCCTTCGACGGAGCCGAGGGCGAGCGCGCGGCGGGCCTGTACGAGCGCATCTTCGTCGGCTACGGCGACGACTCGATCGCCCAGGTGGGGGGCGCGCACCTCGCCTGCGAGTGGGTCTCCAACGTGCTCACCAAGGTCCTGCAGCGCGGACGGCTCGCCGCCTACCTCGAGCAGTCCACCCGCTACATCCCCTACGACCAGCCGCTTCCCGCCGACTCGGGCGGCGGCTACCGCTACTACGCCGACGACGAGCTCGGCCCCGCCTACCGCGAGACGATGGACGAGCTGTTCGGGATCTACTCGCGAGGCCTCGAGTCGGTCCGGGAGTGGGCGGCGGGCCAGTGGCCCCGCGGCGACGAGCCCGAGGCCGCCTGGGAGCGCTCGATCCGTGCCAAGGCGCTCGACCTCCTCCGGGGCCTGCTGCCTGCGGCGACACTGAGCCACGTCGGCATCTACGCGTCGGGCCAGGCCTACGAGCAGCTGCTGCTGCGGCTGATGGCCTCCCCCCTGCCCGAGGCGCGCGCCTTCGGCGACCTGGCGCTGGCCGAGCTCCAGCAGGTGATTCCCAGCTTTGTCAGCCGGGTCGATCGGCCCGAACGTGGCGGCGAGTGGATCGCCTATCTGCGCCGCCGTCGCGAGGCCGCCGAGCAGGCTGTCGCTCGCCTCGGGCTCGACCGCCGCGGGGGCGATGAGATGCCCTCGGTCGAGCTCGTGCACGTGGACGGGTCGGAGGCCGATCTGCTCAGCGCTTCGCTGTTCGAGGCGTCGGGGCTTTCGGAGGCCGAGATCCACCGCCGGCTCGCGACCCTGGATCCGATCGAACGCGCCGAGCTGATCTCCGAGCTGGTCGGCGAGCGTGCAAACCGCCGCCACCGGCCGGGCCGCGGCTGGGAGGCGGTGCGCTACCGGTTCGAGATCGTCTCCGACTACGGAGGCTTTCGCGACCTGCAGCGACACAGGATGCTGACCTGCCAGTGGCAGCGGCTCGGCC
>DAITAN010000386.1:0-2583 GCA_036824235.1 Gaiellaceae bacterium
ATTAAGGCCGCCATCGCCGCGGGGCCGAAGACCGGCAACGTGCGCAAGCACCCTGCGCACCCCGGGATCCGGGACGGCGACTTCGATACCGGGATCATCTTCCACGAGTACGGCCACGGTGTCTCCAACCGCCTCACCGGCGGTCCCGCGGTCAACTGCCTGAGCGGCAACGAGCAGGCGGGCGAAGGCTGGAGCGACTTCCTCGCCATCTCGCTCCTCCTCAACCCGGAGCTGGACGATCCGGCGGGCACGCGCGGGCTCGTGCCGTACGTGCTTTTCCAGGCGAACCGCTCCGGCAACGGGCTGCGCCCGAGGCCCTACTCCCGCACGATGGAGACTCAGCCGTTCACGTACGACAGCATCAAGACGAACGGCTGGCTGAACGGAACATCCCTCGCGCTGCCGCACGGCCTCGGCCACGGCTGGGCGGCTGTCCTCTGGGACATGACGTGGGACCAGATCGACAAGCACGGCTTCAACCCGAACGTCTACGAGGCCTGGAACACGGGCGGGAACAACCGTGCCATCCAGTACGTGATCGACGGGCTGAAGATGCAGGGTTGCGGGCCCGGGTTGGTCGTCTCGAGCCGGGCCATCATCGCCGCCGGCGACGAGCTCTCGGACGGCGAGGACACCTGCATGTTGTGGGCGTCGTTCGCCCGCCGCGGGCTCGGCTTCAGCGCCGTTCAGGGAACGACGAACCGCGATGACAACAGCGAGGCGTACGACACGGCCCCGCAGTGCCTGCGCGGCTTCCAGAGCCCGGTGGTGCAGCCGTACGGGCAGCTGAACGACGTGGACGCCGGCGATGCGGTGCCGCTCAAGTTCACCGCGGACGGCTACAGGCAGCTGGACGTTCTCAAGGACAGCGGCTCGCCGTTCTCGCGCAAGGTGGACTGCGCGACGCTGCGGGTCCCGAGCCAGAACCCGGCGTTCATCACCCCGCGGGAGTTCCCGGTGGACACCGTGACCCCGGGGAACTCGAAGCTGACGGTGAACCCGCAGGGGGTCTTCCACTACAACTGGAAGACGCTCGAAGAGTGGGCGGGGACGTGCCGTGAGCTCGTGCTCACGCGCGACGACGGCAAGCAGCACCGCGCGTTCTTCCGCTTCCTCTAGGGGAGGTCGAATCCGACTAGAGGGGCGCCCGGAAACGGGCGCCCCTCTCTTTCTCGTGCGGATCCGCGAGCGGTGCCGGGTGGCCGAGCATGGACAGCTCTGCGATGTCGCGGCGGAAGAGCAGCGCCACGGTCCAGTCGACGATCACCCGGAGCTTTCGCGAGAGGAGCGGGAGCTGGAACAAGTGGTACGTCCGCGTGATGAACCACCCGATGAAGCCGCGGAAGCGCAGGCCGAGCACGTCGGCGATCCCCTTGTAGCGGCCCAGCGTCGCGACCTGGCCGAGCATCCGGTAGCGGTAGGGCTTCGACTCGCCCTTGAGGTTCTTCGCCAGCCGGCGGGCCTGGCGGAGCGCGTGCTGGCAGGTCGGCGGGTCGGGGTGGTCCGGGGTCGCCTCGTTGGGAACGTGGGCGCAGTCGCCGAGCGACCAGACGTTCTCGCGGCCCTCGACCTTCAGTGTCGGGCCCACGAGGACGCGGCCCTTGTCGTCCAGCGGGAGGCCGAACTCGGCGAGGAGCGGGCTCGAGCGCACCCCGGCCGTCCATACGAGCGTGTGGGTCTCGAAGCGCGTCCCGTCGGAGAGCACGGCACCGTCGGCGTCCACCGACTCGAGCGTGGTCGAGACCCGGATGTCGACTCCGCGCTTGGCCAGCTCGCGCGCGGCGTACTCGCCGAGGCGCGTCGGGATCTCCGGGAGGATCTTTGGCGCCGCGTCCACGAGCACCCAGCGCTGCGGCGCCTCCTTCAGCCCGGGGTAGTAGCGCATCGCGTCGCGGACGAGGTCGGAGAGCTCCGCGAGCGCCTCGACGCCCGCATAGCCGGCGCCGATGAACACGAACGTCAGGTGGCGCTCCGGCTCGTCCGGGTTGGCCGCGGCCGCCTCCAGCTCGCGCAGGACGTGGTTGCGGAGGTGGATTGCGTCGGCGAGCGACCTGAAGCCAATCCCGTGCTCGGCCAGGCCCGGGACGGGGAGCGTGCGCGAGATCGAGCCGAGGGCGATGACAAGGTTCTCGTAGGCGAGGTCGAGCTCGGCCCCCTCGGCGACTACGCGGATGGTCTTCGCAGCCTCGTCGAGCTGCGTGATCTCGCCGAGGATGAGGTCGGCGTGCGGGCACATGGCCCGCAGCGGGACGACGACGTGGCGCGGCTCGAGCGTGCCGGAGGCCGCCTCCGGGAGCATCGGCGTGTAGAGCATGAAGTTCTCGCGGCTCACGATCGTCGCGCCCGCCTTACCCAGGAGGCGTGCGACGTAGCTGCCCGCGAACCCGCCACCGAGCACGAGCGTCCCGCCGCGTGCGCTGCGAGTCGTCATGGCGGCAGTCATATCATCGGTCTCGTCACGCAGATCGCAGTCATCGGGAGCGGCGCCGAGTGGGCGTCCCAGGCGGAGGAGGTCGGACGCCTGCTCGCCGGCCGCGGCTGTGTCGTCGTGTGCGGCGGTCTCGGCGAGGTCATGGAGGCGGT
>DAITAN010000045.1:0-11018 GCA_036824235.1 Gaiellaceae bacterium
AGGCGATGGCGTCCGCTAGCTCGCCGAGCACTCGGATCGTCGGCGTTGGGGGAGGCACGCGATCCGGTGCTCTCCCGCAGGTGGTGACCGACGTCCTCGGTCGAGCGCAGTCGATCTGCGACCCGTCCGTCGGCGCGAGCTTCGGCAGCGCGATCCTCGCCGCCCGAGCCGCTTCGATGATCGACGACGGGAGCGAGTGGATTCGCGTCGATCGGGTCCTCGAGCCGGAGCCGTCCACCGCGGACGTGTACACGGAGCTGTATGCGCGCTACCGCGAGCTCTATCCGCTGACTGCGGACGCCATGCACGCGCTCGCCCGGCTCGGCGCCTCGTAGAGGCTTACGTCGCTCCTCGCGGCGCGCCCGCCCGCATCCGCTCGACGAAGGCCGGCCACCACTCCTCCTGATCCGAACGCGCCTCGAGCTCGGTCGCCACGTTGTCCCACCGCGCCCAGACGTCGTCCGCGGCCTGACGCGCCTCGGCCGCGGTCTCGTACTCCGAGGCGATCCAGCGGCGGCCGATCTTGACGTGGACGACCTCGTCGGCCCAGTCGAAGTCCTGGAACGTCGAGATCAACGGATCCCCGTAGCCGCGCACGACCTCGAACTCGAACCGCTTGCCGGTGTCGGCCGGCATCAGGCTCTGCTCGATCCCCCACAGCAGGAGATGCGCCTCTTCGGGGTTGAACTCGGAGTTGAGCGCCTCGACCGCGTTGATCGGGACAGGAAAAGCGTAGTGCGGCACTCCGTGGTTGAGGAGCACCACCTCTCCCATCATCGCGTGGCGCGTCTCGTCCCAGAGCTGACGCGCGAGCTCCGTGTGGTAGTCCCAGGGCTGGTTTTCCGCCGATGAGAGGATCGGGCCCATCCACTCGGGAACGTCCATCTCCCGCAGTCGCTTGTACACGAGCGCGAACGCCCGCTCGTCGACCGGCCGCGACGTGTCTCGGTAGTAGCCGTCGATCTTCGCCGAGGTGTTGAACGCGTCCCTGAAGCGCCGGTCGCGGCGCGGCGTTACATCCATCTTGTCCGCGGGCCGGCTGCTTCGGAGGTCGTAGTCGACGTCGTCGGGCGACTCCAGGAGCACGCGAATGCGAGCGGCCCATTCCCCCGCGTCCTCGTCAAGGTGCTCTGCGAGCCCGGCCCGAGCGGCGCGCGTCCACTCGAGCACGTCGGCCTGCTCGCCATGGAGCCGGCGCAGAAGGTACACCGTCGGGAAGTCGGCGAGCGGGTTCGCGAGCTCGACGTACTCGTCGATTGCACCGAGAAGGTCGGCTCGCACGACCTCCAGGCCGGAGAGAAGCTCGACTGTGGTCTCTGCCTCGGCAAGCTCGTCGAAGGTCGTCGTGAGCCGCTCGTCGGGCGAGTCGTCGAACCGAGGAGGAGGGTTCCGCAATTCCCCGATCCGCGTGCGCACGGTGCCGCATGCTTCGGCGTCGAGCCACGCGTGCAGGCCCAGGCCGCATTTCGCCTCCCACTCAGGAACTGTCGGGAGGAACCGGGCGGAGAGGAGATGAAGGCGCCGGTGCATGTACTCGATGCGACGCAGCCGCGCCACGCTCTCGTCGACCCCCAGGCCGAGCCGAGCCGCCTCCTCGTAGTTGGCGATCCCCGCCAACGGCGGGATCCCGAGACTCTCGAAATCGTTCAAGCCGTCTGGTATCGGTATCACGGAGTCACCTACCTTTGTGGCGGGCTTCGCAGTATCATCCGCAGTCTGCGACATGGTATCGCTATCTAGGAGGCAGCCAGATGCCGCGTGATCCCCGGCATGACGTCCTCTTCGAACCGCTGGAGATTGGGCCGCGCGTTTTGCCCAATCGCTTCTACCAGGTGCCTCACTGCATGGGTGGCGGTTCTGAGCGGCCCGGGTTGCAAACGGCTTTCAGGCGCATGAAGGCCGAGGGCGGCTGGGGGGCAGTCTGTACCGAGTTCTGCGAGATCCATCCGACAACCGACAGCACGCCGTGGATCGGATGCCGCCTGTGGGACGAGGACGATGTACGCAGCCTGGGGATGATGGTCGACGCGGTGCATTCCGAAGGCGCTCTCGCCGGCGTGGAGCTCTTCTACGGCGGCACGTATACCGGCGGCGGCGAGACTCGAGTCGTCCCGCGCGCCCCGAATCAAGTGATGAGCGAGTTCGAGCCGCTCCGCTACCCGCGCGCGATGGACCTCGACGACATCCGAGAAGTGCAGGGCTGGTACGCGGACGCTGCGCGCCGGGCGGTCGCGGCAGGCTTCGACATCGTCTACGTCTACGGCGCGCACAACACGCTGGTGCAGCAGTTCATGACTCAGATGTACAACGCCCTCGAAGGCGCGTACGGCCTCTCCTCGTTCGAGACTCGTTCGCGCTTCTTCCGCGAGACGATCGAGGCCGTACGCGATGCGATCGACGGGCAGGCGGCGCTCGCCGTTCGCCTCAGCGTGGATCACCTGCGCGGCGACTCGGCAGTCCGGCTCGAGCGGGACGCTCTCCCCTTCGTCGAGCTGGTCGACGACTACGTCGACCTCTGGGACATCACGATCACGGACGGCATGAACTGGGGCGACGATGCGGGGCCCTCGCGCTTCTTCCCCGAGAACTCCCACGCCGAGTGGCATCGCGCGGTCAAGGCGGTGACGAAGAAGCCCGTCGTCGGCGTGGGTCGGTTCACCAGCCCGGACACGATGGCGAAGGCGATCACCGACGGTGACCTCGATGTAATCGGCGCGGCGCGGCCCTCGATTGCCGACCCCTTTCTCCCCAAGAAGATCGACGAGGGCCGGATCGACGAAATCCGCGAGTGCATCGGCTGCAACATCTGCATCTCGCGTTGGGAACGCTCCCTCCCGATCGTCTGCACGCAGAACGCGACATCGGGGGAGGAGTTCCGCCGGGGGTGGCACCCGGAGCGCTTCACCCGTGCGACGAATGCCGACAACGACGTGCTCGTCGTCGGGGCGGGGCCGGCCGGGATGGAATGCGCGGTCGTGCTCGCAAAGCGCGGCATGCGTCGTGTGCACCTGGTCGAGGCCGAGGCTGAGCTCGGCGGCGCGATGCGGTGGATCACCCGGCTGCCGGGGTTGGGAGAGTGGGCGCGCGTGATCAACTACCGTCAGATCCAGCTCGACAAGCTGCGCAACGCGGAGGTGATTCTCGGGAGTCGCCTGTCAGCCCGCGACGTCAGCGAGTACGGCGCCGAGATCGTCATCCTGGCAACCGGCTCGACCTGGGCGTCGGACGGCCTGAGCGGCGCCACGATGTCCGCCCTTCCGGGCGCGGACGCCGACCAGCCGAACCAGCTCACGCCGGAGCAGATCATGCTCGAGGAGAAGCCCGTGCCCGGCGAGCGGGTCGTCGTGCTCGACCTCGAGGGGTACTTCATGGGCGTGTCGCTGGCCGAGCGGCTCGCGCTCGAAGGCAAGCAGGTCACCATCGTGACTCACTACGCGGCCCCGGCTCCGATGATGGAGGGCACGCTCGAGGCCGGACGCATGCTCGGGCGGCTTCACTCGCTGGGCGTCAAGTGGATCAGCCAGCACGTGCCCGTGCACGTCGAGGAAGACGGGCTCGTCATCGCGAACGTCTACGACAGCGAGCAACGACCGCAGAAGCTCGACAGCGACGCCGTTGTGCTCTGTACGGGGCGTCGGCCGAACGATGCGCTCTTCCGCGAGCTCAAGCTCGAGTTTGCAACGGGAGCGCTCCAGGCCAACGGGATCGATGCGCTCTACCGGGTCGGAGATTGCGACGCACCGCGCACCATTGCGGATTGCATCTTTGACGGCCACCGCCTGGCACGCGAGATCGACTCGGACGACCCCAGCACCCCGCTGCCGTTTGTCCGCGAGCGATCCTGGGCGACCGTTTCCGCGCAGGGCGACTTGACCAACATCGCCTCGGGTGCAGTCAGCTAGCGCGCGACTCCGTTCGTGGAGAGGAGGATCGGATGAGTGAGCCGCAAGAACTTGGTCTCGACTTCAAGGCAACACCTTTCGTTCCCCGGTACGCCGACCAGGTGAAGGAGTGGGTCGAGGGATACGGCTACGGAGCTCCGGTCGTGGTCTCGAACTCGGACGACGAATACCGAGCCGTTCGCGAGGACGTCGCGGTGATGGATTTTTCGATGCTCTACAAGTTCGACGTCGAAGGGCCGGGTGCCCTGGAGATCGTCAACCGTCTCGTCGCCCGCGATGTTCGCTCGCTCCCGCCGGGCCGGATTGTCTACGGCCCGATCGTGGAGGAGAACGGAATGATGGTCGACGACTGCACCACGATCGCCTTCTCGCCCGAGTTCGTGCGCGTGACAGGCGGAACCGAGCGCGACGAGGAGTTACTGCGCGAGCTTGCGGCCGGCACGGAGGTAAGGATCACAGAGCGCCGGGCCGAGATCGGCCACTTGGCCATCCAGGGCCCGCGGAGCCGAGAGCTCCTAGAAGCGATGACCGATGAAGACGTCTCGAACGACGCCTTCCCCTACTACACGTACAAGCCCAACCTCGAACTCTCCGGCATCCCGACGCATGTGAACCGTCTCGGTTTCACTGCTGAGTTGGGGTACGAGCTCTGGGTGGACGCCGACCGAGCGCTGGACCTCTGGGACGCTCTCTCTGCGGCCGGCGAGCCGTTCGGGCTCATTCAGATCGGCGCTAACGCGGTGATGATGGTCAGGATCGAAGCTGGCTTGATCATGGGTGAGGGCCTCGAGTATGACTCGACCGTCTCGCCGTTCGAGTGCGGGCTCGGCTGGGCGATCGACTTCGACAAGGGGGACTTCCACGGCCGCGAGGCCCTTATTCGGCTGAGGGAAAGCGCCCCTATGCGACTTGTCACCGTCCGGCTCGCCAGCGGTGGCGATGCCGCAACCGGCGCGCCGCTCGAGCATGCCGGAGAACGGGTCGGCCACGTATCGATGAGCATGCCATCCCCCTACACAGGAGCGACACTTGGGCTCGCTCGTGTCATGCGGGAGCACGCGGCGCCAGGCACGAGCGTCGTCGCCCGCCCCGACAACGGTCCAATCGAGGGGGAGATCGTCCCGATGCCCGTTTACGACCCTGAGCGGACTCGCGTCCGGAGCTGAAGCCGCACCAAAGAAAGGCGAGGCAGCGCGTTGCTCGAACGCTCCTGGAACAAACCCCTGGACGCAGGCGGACGATCTGGGATTCTGACGACGCCGGGCTATACTCGAAGTTGGCTTTCCAAGCCGTGCCGACGTAGCTCAGCTGGTAGAGCACTTCACTCGTAATGAAGGGGTCCCCGGTTCGAGTCCGGGCGTCGGCTTCCAGGATTCAAGCGGGATTGAGCGCTCCCGCGACTACCTTCCGGAAGCACGCGCGAACGTTACGCGAACATCTTTCCGCGCTTCCGCGATCGGATCCTCCGGAGCGCTCCTACGCAATGCTCCTTGCGCTACCAGTGCCACAAGCGATGAGATCGGGGCGGTGATCCGGTCGTACCGAACGACGACCAAGAACCAACGAGAGCAAAGGACGAACCCGTGAAACTGATGACCATGACGCAGGTCACCGTCGATGGAGTGATGCAGGGAAACGGCGGCGCAACGGACGAGGACCGCAGGAACGGATTCGAGCGCGGTGGATGGGCCATGGGGATGGCCGACAACGAGACCATGACGTTCATCAACGAGACCTACCAGCGCGCCGACGCGTTCCTGTTCGGCCGGCGGACCTACGAGCTCTTCGCCGGCTACTGGGGCGCGGAGGAGCGGGCTCGCGCCGCGGCGGAAGATCCGGGCAACCACCCGATCACCGATGCCTTGAACAGGAAGCCCAAGTACCTCGCATCGACCACGCTCACCGACCCGCGCTGGGCGAACACGACCCTCCTCTCCGATGACCTCGCGGCTGCCATCGGCGAGCTGAAAGCCAAGCCGGCGGGTGAGCTGCAGGTGCACGGCAGCGGTGCCCTGATCCGATGGTTGCTCGAAAACGACCTCGTCGACGAGATCAACCTGCTCATCGTCCCCGTGGTCCTCGGCCAGGGCGCGCGGCTGTTCCCCGACGCGGGCCCGGACATTGCGCTAGACTTGGTCGACTCGCGAGTCGACTCGAAGGGCGTAACGATTCAGGTCTACCGGCCTGATGGGCGCCCGCAGTACGCCGACTGAAGTCGCCGACGGGGATCGCCGGAACGATCCCGCTGAGCTCAGTCGTCGCGCTTTACGTCGTCGAGCAGGCGCGTGAAGTCGGGGCCGTCGAACTCCTCGACGGCGCGGTCGTACTTCTCCATGCCCCAGGCCCAGAAGTCGAAGTCGATCTCGGAGACGCCGTCCTGGATCGAGGCCCAGAGCGTCCACCCGTACTTCGACATCAGCCCCCAGAGGCGTGCACGGGCGACCTTGTTGCGGAGCGGCCGGCCGTAGTAGTGGCCGACGAGCTCGTCGAGCTGCTCGAGCGCCAGGTTCGACTCGCTCCACACGTTGCCGAGCTCGAAGCAGGCGTCGTTGTTGCCCGAGTACTCGTAGTCTATCAGCTTGAACTCGCCGCCGACGTCGATGAAGTTCTCGGCCAGGAGGTCGTTGTTGCACGGAACCGTCCCCTCCTCGCGGACAGCCATGGCCGCCTCGATGTCACGCACCTGCGGCTCGAACTCGAGGTAGCGCTCGGGTAGGCGAAAGCCGCGCTCCTGCACGATCTCCAGATAACGCGCCTGGATCCGGAACATGTTGAAGTCGTCGCGGAAGCGCCGGGCGCCGTGGAGCCGCCGACAGGCGGCGGCGACCTGGTCCAGCTTGTCGCCGCGGCGAAGATCCTCGGGGCTCTGCGTCTGCCCGGTGATGAACCCGAGGACGAGCACGTTCTCCTCGGGAAGGTAGGCAGTGACAGGGGCGCCGACGCCGGCGTCCGCGGCCGCGACCGTGTTCAGGTACTCGTTCTCGCGGTCGATCGAGAGCAGGCTCGCGTCCTTGGCGGAGACCCGGACGACGTAGGCCCCTGACGCGGTCGTGACCTTGTAGTTCGTGTTCGTCAGGCCGCCCGGGAGCTCGGCCACCTCGGCGGCGCCGGACAGCTCCGGCACATTGGCCAAGACACGCTCGAGAGTTCGGTCTACGCTCACGCGTCCGAGTTTGTATCGCACGGAGGGGAGCCGCGTGGAATGAGCGAGCGTGCAGCCATCGTCGTCGTGGGGGGCGGGATCACCGGCTGCAGCGTCGCGTACCACCTGGCGAAGGCCGGGCTGCGCGACGTGCTCCTCCTCGAGAAGGCCGAGCTGACGAGCGGATCGACCTGCCACGCTGCCGGCCTCGTCACCCAGTTCAACCCCTCGCCCACGATGATGCGCTTCCGCCGGTACAGCGTCGAGCTGTACCGCGAGCTCGGCGTCTTCGACAGCGTCGGGAGCCTCCGCATCGCGTCGAGCCCCGGGAGCCTGCAGGAGCTCGAGCGCGGCGCAAGCCGGGCCCGCGGCATCGGGCTCGACATCGAGGTCCTTTCGCCGGACGAGGCCGTCCGGTTGTTGCCGGCCGCCACGCGCGAGTCCCTCCACGGGGCGATCTGGATCGAGGACGACGGCTCGGTCGACCCCCACATCGCGACTCACACGCTCGCGAACGCCGCCCGGGAGCTCGGCGTGCGAGTCGAGACCGGACGCCGCGTCACCGGGATCCGACTTGGGCCGTCGCGCGAGGTGACCGCGGTCGAGACCGACGCCGGGCCGATCGAGACGGAGCTGATCGTTAATGCCTGCGGGATGTGGGCACCGCAGGTGGCGGCGATGGTAGGGGCGTTCACGCCGTCGGTGCCGGTCGACCACCAGCACATCGCTCTGGCCGCCGTCGATGGGCACGAGCTGCCCCGCGAGATGCCGTGCTTCCGGGATCTGGACAACCTCGTCTACGGCAAGTCCGAGGCCGGAGGGATCCTCTTCGGCGGCTACGAGCCGAACCCGGTCGCGCGCTGGGTGGACGGAGTGCCGTGGGACCACGCGGGCACCCCGGTGCCGCCGGACCACGAGCGCTTCGCCCAGCTCATGGACGGCGCGGTGCGGCGCTTCCCCTTCCTGCGTGACGCGGGCGTGGTGGCGCTCGTCTGCCACCCCGACGCGATGACCCCGGACGGCAATCCGCTGCTCGGGCCGATGCCGGGGGTACCAGGGTTCTGGACGGCCGCCGGCCTTTCGCTCAACGGCTTCGGCGGCGCCGGCGGGATCGGCAAGACCGTGGCCGAGTGGATCTCCGCAGGCGAGACCGAGCTCGACGTGACCGGCTACCGGGCCTGGCGCTTCGGCCCTTCGTACCGCGATCCGCACTTCGCGCAGGAGACGGCCCGTGAGGTCTACCGCTACTACTACCGCCTCCGCTACCCGTTCGATGCCGACGAGTGGGGCAGGCCGAAGCGGCTCTCGCCGCTGCATGGACGGCTCCAGGATCTCGGCGCGGTCTTCGGGACGAAGAACGGGTGGGAGCGCGCGGACTTCTTCGAGCCGGGGAAGCCGAGCCGGAGGGCCGGCGCCGACCAGCGGGCGTTCGGATTCGCGAAGCCGCCCTGGTTCGAGCGGCTCCGCGTCGAGCACGAGGCCTTCCGCGAGCGGGTCGGAATCATCGACATGACCTCGTTCGGAAAGATCGAGGTCTCCGCTCCGGGCGCCTTGCCCCTCCTCGAGCGGGTTGCCGACAATCGACTCGATCGTTCGGTCGGGAGCGTCGTCTACACGCAGTTCCTGAACGACCGCGGCGGGATCCAGGCGGATGTGACGGTCACGAGGCTCGAAGACTCTCGCTTCCGCGTCGTCACCGGCGCAGGGACGATCGACTCCGATCTGGGCTGGCTGCGGCTCAATCTCCGCGACGAGGACGGCGAGGTCGAGCTCCGCGACGTCTCGGAGGAGCTCGCGGTCATCGGGCTCTGGGGCCCGCGCGCGCGAGATGTGCTCGCAGGCGTCACAGAAGACGACGTCGGGGGCATGGCGCTGCCGTTTCGCACGGCACGGACGATCCGGATCGGCGGGTCGGAGGTGCACGCGCAGCGGATCACGTACGTGGGCGAGCTCGGGTTCGAGCTCTACGTGGAGTCCGACTGGGCCGTTCAGGTCTGGGACCGGCTGTTAGCGTCAGGCGAGCCGCACGGGATCGAGCCCGGGGGCTACCGGGTCCTCGAGTCGCTGCGACTCGAGAAGGGCTACCGCTACTTTGGCACCGATCTGACCGCCGGGGACACCCCCTACGAGGCGGGGCTCGGCTTCTGCGTTGCGCTCGAGAAGGGCGAGTTCAACGGCCGCCGCGCGCTCGTGGAGGCGGGCGACCGTCCGGCCCGGCGGCTCCGGACGCTGCTCGTCGGAGGCGACGAGTACGAGCCGGTCTACGGGGGCGAGGCGGTGCGGGCCGGCGGCGAAGTGGTCGGACGGCTACGGAGCGCGGGCTACGGGTTCACGGTCGCCCGCAACATCGGGCTGGCGTATCTCCCCACGGAAGTCGAGACCGGCGCGAGGCTCGAGGTCGAGGTGCTTGGAGAACCGGTGGGCGCCGTCGTGGCCGAGGACGCGCTCGTCGATCCGGCGAACGATCGGATTCTGGCTTAGGGGCGTCACGTACCTCGTTGACGGATCAAGGGACGCGTGAGACCATCGCATCCGCTCGACGACCGGTTGTCCATGCCCCTCGGGGTGCGCGGGAGAGGGGTCAAATTGATACGAACGCACCCACGAACGATCGTTGTACTGCTGCTCGCGTCGGCACTCGTCATCGGCGTGCTCGCCCCGTCGAGCGTCGCGAACACCCCGGCGACGAGCTTCGATCTCACCCTGGCGCCGAAACCGGTCGTCACCGCGGGCTCCCGGACGCTCGCATCCGCGAGGTTCGCGAACCTGGGTCCCAAGGTGCTCAACCAGGTCGAGATCTCGTTCCGCATCCCGGCCGGCTCGTTGGCGTTCGCCTCGCCTGCGCAGGGCTGCACATCGTCGAACCTGGCACAGCCAAGCACCGGCGCGACGCGGGTCTCGTGTGCGATCGGCAAGGTTGCCGTCGGAGAGACCGTGGAGCAGTTCGTCGCCTTCATCGCGCCGACGGGCGCCGACAACGTGACGGTCGCCTCCGAGGTCAAGTACAAGCGAAGCGATGGTCGGTCCTTCTCGAAGTCCGACTCGGACGAGACGGGCGTGGTCGCGGCAGGAAACCCTGACGCGGTCGGCACCTGCGCCACCGCATCCGGCACGATCTCCACCGATTCCACCGCCGGCGCGGGCAACCCACAGTCCACGAGCGTCGACTTCGCCGAGTCGGCCGTCCTGCCGTGCACGCCGATTTCCGTCGGCGAGACGGAGAGGACGCCGGCGGATCCCGGCTGTCCGCCCGGGGTGACGTGTACGACCCAGGTTTCCTTCGTGACCATTCCGGTGCTCCCGGAGGCGGCCATCGTGACGCTCACCTTCGAGCGGCAGATCCTGGCGCCCGGCACGAAGCCGAAGAACTTCGTCCTCTGGGAGACGCCCGACAAGTTTCCCGCCCAGCCGATCCGGCGCGTGCGGGCCTGTCCGCTGCCGCTCGGCGAGGACAGCTGCATCGTGGAGGTGACGAAGTACCGCAAGAAGGGGCTCCAGGTCGTGCTGCAGGTCTTCGGCACGGGGGAGGACCCCAGATATGCGGGCTAGGCTACGCCCCCTCCGCCGCTCTGGGAGCCAGGTCCTCGAGTAGGCCGCGCACGCGCGCAGCGGAGACGCTGTTGCCCTTGCGCGTATAGAGATCGAGCGCCGCCTCGAGCGCTGTCTGCCCATCCGGGTCTCCGGCGGCGAGGAGCACCGCGGCCAGATCGACGAGCGCATCCGCCCGCATCATGGGAGCGTCCGTGGGCGCGAGGATGGCAAGACTCTCCCGGACGAGGGCCTCGGCCTCTTCGAGCCGCCCTTCCTGGGCCCGCACCCTCGCTCGGACGCGTCGCCACAGCGCCTGGGCCTCGACATCGTCGGCGTCGGCGAGCTCTTGCGCCGCCGCGGCGAGCTGCTCCGCCTCGGAGTCCCGGCCCTGGGCCTGGACGGACTCGGCGAGGTGGGCGGCGACGAGAGGCAAGAAGTAGCGC
>DAITAN010000387.1:0-2581 GCA_036824235.1 Gaiellaceae bacterium
GGCGGCCGCGGGCGCCGCGGCAGCGGCGACCGCAACCGGAGCAGCGGCGGTGACGCCCCACTCCTCCTCGATCTTCTTCTTGAGCTCGACGAGGTCGAGGACCGTCATCTTTCCGAGCTCGTCGAACACCTTGTCGACTGCAGTTGCAGCCATCGCTATTCCTCCTCCTGGGTTTCTTCTGCTGTGTCTTCAGTGGATTCCTGTGTCTCTTCGGCCGTAGCCTCGGGAGCGGCCTCCGCCGCTTCGGCGTCGGCTTCCTCCGCGCGCTCTTCCTCGGCGGCGGGCTCGGCCTCAGCAGCCGGTTCGTCGGCCGGACCCTCTTCCTCGGCAGGTGCGGCCTCAGCGGCCGGAGCCTCCTCTGCCGGAGCCTCCTCCTCGGCAGGCGCAGCCTCCGCGGCCGGCGCTTCCTCTCCGAGCTGCTCGATACGCGCGTTGAGCAGCCCGACGAAGTCCTGCACCGGGGCCGCGAAGAGGCTGACGATCTCGGTCAGCGGGCCGATGATCGCGCCAAGCACCTGTCCGCGCAGCACGTCGGCCGGCGGGAGCTTGGCGAGCTCGGCCACCTGGCTCGCGTCCATCGGCGTGCCCTCGAGGATGCCTCCCTTGAGCTCGAGGATCTTCGTCTTGCGCGCTGTCTCGCTCAGCGTCTTCGCGACGGAGACCATGTCGCCGTCGCCCACGAACGCGATCGCCGTGGGGCCGTCGAGCAGCTCCTTCAGCGTCTCGAAGCCGGCCTCGTCGGCCGCGCGCTTCGTCAGCGTGTTCTTGACGACGTGGAACCGGGCGCCGTGCTCGAGGAGCTTTGTGCGCACCTCGTCCAGCTCGCTCACCGACAGGCCGCGGTAGTCGGCCAGGATGAGCGTCTGGGAGGAACGCAGCTGCTCTGCGAGCTCCCTGACGACCTGCTCCTTGTCCTTTCTCAGCATCGAATCACCTCCTTCTACGAGTCGTGCCCGCCTTCCGGGCGGGCACGAGCAGAGGCGAATCGTCTCTCTCGGGCCGCCTCGGCAGGTCTTATGCCCCGAAGGGCCGCCGGCTGTCTTGGGCGACGGGCTGTTGCAAAAACCTACGCCGGCGCGAGGGCCTCCTCGAGCTCGGCTGCGATCTCGCGCGTCCTCGCCGGGTCGACACGCACGCCCGGCCCCATGGAGCTGGTCAGCGTGATCGTGTGGATGTAGCGGCCCTTGGCCGCTGCCGGCTTCGCGCGGACGATCTCCTCGACGACGGCGGCGTAGTTCTCGAGCAGGGTGCGCTCGTCGAAGCTCTTGCGGCCGATCGTGAGGTGGACGTTGGCGCCGCGGTCGGTGCGGTACTCGAGCTTGCCCGCCTTGGACTCGCGGACGGCCTTCCCCACGTCCATCGTGACCGTGCCCGTCTTCGGGTTCGGCATCTTCCCGCGCGGGCCGAGGATCCGGCCGAGCTTGCCGACCGTGCCCATCATGTCCGGCGTGGCGATGGCGACGTCGAAGTCGTCGAAGCCTTCTTCGATCTGGGCGGCGAGATCGGCGGAGCCGACGAGGTCGGCGCCTGCCTCCTCAGCCTCGCGCGCCTTCTCGCCCTCGGCGAACACGGCGATCCGGACGTCCTTGCCCGTCCCGTGGGGGAGCATGAGCGTCCCGCGGAGCTGCTGGTCGGCGTGGCGGACGTTGAGGCCAAGGTTGAAGTGCACCTCGACCGTCTCGTCGAACTTCGCGGGGGGCGCGTCCTTCAGGAGCCGGACGGCCTCGAGCGGCGTGTACGCGTGCTCGCGGTCGATCTTCTCGCGCGCCTCGGTGTAGCGCTTCCCGTGCTTTGCCATTACCTCGAAACCTCCACGCCCATCGACCGCGCCGTCCCCTCGATGATGCGCATCGCCTGGTCGACGTCGCGCGCGTTGAGGTCGACGAGCTTCGTCTCGGCGATCTGCCGCACCTGGGAGGAGGTGATCGTCCCGACCTTCTCGCGGTTCGGCTCGCCGGAGCCCTTGTCGATCCGCAGCGCCTCCTTGATGAGGACGGCAGCCGGCGGGGTCTTCGTGATGAAGGTGAACGACCGGTCCTCGAAGACCGTGATCTCCACCGGGGTGATGCGCCCGTTCTCCTGCTGGGTCTGGGCGTTGAACGCCTTGCAGAACTCCATGATGTTGACCCCGTGCTGACCCAGCGCGGGACCGACCGGGGGCGCCGGGTTGGCCTGCCCGCCGGGGATCTGGAGCTTGATGAGTGTCAGAACTTTCTTCGCCATTCTTCTTGCCTCAGTCCATCTTCTTGACCTGGTCGAAGCTCACCTCGACGGGCGTCTGGCGCTCGAAGATGTTCACGAGCACCTTGAGCTTCTGCTGGTCTGCGTTGACGTCGATGACTTCGCCGTCGAAGTCCGACAGCGAGCCCTGGGTGATCTTCACCGTCTCGCCGAGCTCGAACTCGACGGTGGTACGCGGCCGATCGGCGGCTGTCGTGGCCGTGTGCAGGATGCGGTCGACCTCGGGCTGAGACAGCGGGACGGGCTTGGTGCCCGAGCCGACGAACCCCGTCACGCCCGGCGTGTTCTTCACGACCGTCCACGCCTCGTCGGACATGTCCATGTTGACGAGCACGTAGCC
>DAITAN010000388.1:0-2578 GCA_036824235.1 Gaiellaceae bacterium
GACGCCGTCGAACGTCCCGATCGCGACCGCACGCTCGGCACGTTCGAGCTCGGCGGGTGAGCGTACGACGGTCACGTCGCCTCTTCGGGTAGCTCGCGAAGGTGCGGCACCGGGGACGGGAGCAGCCAGAGCGCGCCCGCAATCGCCCCGACCGTCGCAACCCACAGGGTCGGGCGCACGCCGATCCAGGCGCCGAGCGCGCCCCCGACGAGCGCGCCGATGGGCCGGATGCCCCAGTTGACGAAGTTGTACGCGCCCTGGGAGCGCGACCGGAGCCTGTCGGGGGTGAGCGCGTACATGATCGAGCCGCCGTTGATGTCGAGAATCATGACGCCCATCCCGGAGAAGAACTCGGCGGCGAAGAGCATCCCGATGATCACCGGTCGCGGCCCGTCCGCGAGCGGGATGAGCACCAGGGGCGCCGGAAAGAGGATGCAGCCCAGCAGGAACGCCCTCCCGACCCCGATCGCACGCCCGAGGCGCGCGGCGAATGTCGCGCCCAGCAGGCCGCCAACTGCGCCGGCGCCCAGGATCAGCCCGAGCGTGCCCGCCTCGATGTCCAGCGTCCTGGTCGCGTAGAGGACGAAGAGCGCGCCGAACGCGTAGTTGAAGAAGTTGAGCGTCGCCGTCGCCAGGAGTGCCGGCCGGAAGATCTCGTTGCCCCCGATGAAACGGATGCCCTCGGCGACGCGGCTGCGCACACCGCCCTCGAGGTCCTCCACCGGCGCCTCGGGGGCCCGGACACGCCCCAGGAAAAGCGCGGACAGCAGGTAGGAGACGGCGTCCGCCAGGATCGTGAACGGCGCGCTGAAGGCCTGGACGAGGAGCCCGCCGAGGCTAGGGCCCGCGACGTACGAGAACGAGCGGCTCCCGTGGATGAGCGAGCTCCCCTCGAGGAACTGCTCGCGGGGCGTGACCGAGACGAAGACGGTCGGGTACGAGAGATCGAAGAAGACCGCGAAGCACCCTGCCAGGAAGGCGACCGCGTAGAGCTGGCCGAGCGTGAGGGCGTCGAAGCCGTACGCAATCGGCACGGTGGCGAGGATTGCCGCGCGCGCGAGGTCGCAGGAGATCAGGATTCGCCGCCGGCGCGCCACACGGTCGAGCCACGCGCCGGCCGGCAGGGAGAGCAGGAGGTGCGGCATCAGCGCGGCGGCGCCGAGGTAGCCCATCTGAGCGGGGCCGGCATCGAGAACAAGCACCGCGACGAGCGGGAGTGCGATGTAGCTGATCTGGTCGCCGAGGAGCGAGATCGACTGTCCGAGCCAGAAGCTGCGGAAGTCGCGCCCTCTGAGGAGCCTCATGCGACGACCGTCTCCGGTCTGATCGTCCCCGCGTCCGCCACGCCGACGCCGACGAGCTCGCCCGCGCCCGTCCAGAGCGCCATTGGCCCCTCGCCGTCGCCTGGGAGCGGCCGGCCGTTCCGCACGAGCTGCGCCTCCTCGTCGTCGAGGTGCCGCTCCGGCAGGTGCACGAGGGCCGCGAGCAGCGGGAGGACACGAGTCTCGTCGGCGTTCTCGACGAGGAACGGCCCGACGGCCGTGCGCCTGAGCCAACGACAGTGCCCGCCGAGCGCGTCGGCGATCGCCCGGACGTACGTCCCGCTGGAGACGTGGAGCTCGAGCTCGACCAGCGGCGGCGCGTAGCGGCGGATGCGCAGGTCGTGGATCTCGGCGCGGCGCGTGGGCATCTCGACCGCGACGCCGCGCCGGTGGAGCTTGTATGCGCGTTCGCCCTCGATCTTGACCGCGCTCGCCGCCGGAACCGTGAGCTCGACCTCGCCCTGGAGCGCGAGCATGGCGCGCTCGGTCGCGACCGGCGTCTCCTCGATCACGTCCCCCTCCCCGTCGCCGGTCGACGTGCGCAGCCCGAGGCGGATCTCGGTCACGTAGCGCTTGTCGAGGCCGACGAGATAGCGCGCGAGCCGCGTCCCGCGCCCGAGCAGCACGAGGAGCAGGCCGGTGGCGAGAGGGTCGAGCGTCCCGGCGTGCCCGGCCTTCGCCCCGAAGCTCCGGCGAAGCTGGTCGACGACGGCGAACGACGACGGCCCGGCCGGCTTGTCAACGAGCACGAGCCCCGATGTGGAGGATCCGGCCACGGCGAACCAGTCTAGGCATCCACCGCCCTGGCCCCACAGGGCTGCGCCGCGGTTAGGAGGCCTGGCTCGAGTCGCCCGGGGCCTGGGCGAGGAACTCGCGGCGGATGAAGTCGACGATCTCGTCCGTCGAGGACTCGCTGGAGAAGCCGGCGGCCTGGCGGTGGCCGCCGCCGCCGCTCTTGCGGGCGATGGCCGAGACGTCGATGCCCTCGGCGCGCGTGCGCAGGCTCACGCGCCTGGTCGGGCCGTTCTGAGTGGGCGGCTCGCGAATGAGGGCCACGAGCTCCGTGCCTTCGACGGCTCGCAGGAAGTCGATGATCCCCTCGGCGAAGGGCTCCTCCGCCCCCGCGGCGTCGAAGTCGGTGCGCTCGAGGTCCGAGACGATCACGCGCCCGCCCTCGATCACGCGGGCCTTCGCGAGCGCCCGGGCGAGCAGCTTGATCTTGGCGAACGCGACGTTCTCGTAGACGTCCTGGAAGA
>DAITAN010000389.1:0-2576 GCA_036824235.1 Gaiellaceae bacterium
TGTCCATCCCTAGCGTCGAGGAGCCCGTGGCGAGCGGGGCGCGCGAGATCTCGCTCGCCCAGGCCGTCAACGAGGCGCTCGCCGAGGAGCTGCGCCGCGACCCCACCGTCTTCGTCATCGGTGAGGACGTGGCCGAGGCGGGCACGCCGTTCAAGGTGCTCTCGGGCCTCGTGGACGAGTTCGGCCCGCAGCGCGTCCTCGACTCGCCCATCTCGGAGGCCGGGATCACGGGCATCGGGCTCGGCGCCGCCATGACGGGCATGCGCCCCGTCGTGGACATCATGTTCGGCGACTTCATGACGCTGGTCATGGATCAGGTCGTCAACCAGGCCGCGAAGGTGCACTACATGTCGGGCGGGCGCCTGAAGGCGCCACTCACGGTGCGCACTACGCTCGGGGCGACCCGGCGCTCCGCCGCCCAGCACAGCCAGAGCCTCCACGCCTGGGTGGCGCACATCCCGGGGCTCAAGGTCGCGCTCCCCGCGACGCCCTACGACGCGAAGGGTCTTCTGAAGTCCGCTATCCGGGACGACAGCCCCGTCGTCGTATTCGAAGACAAGATGATGTTCGCGACGAAGGGGCCGGTGCCCGAGGAGGAGTACACGCTGCCGTTCGGCGTCGCCGACGTGAAGCGCGAGGGTGAGGACGTCACGCTCGTGGCCACGAGCTCGATGGTCTACGTCGCGCTCGAGGCGGCCGAGGAGCTCGCCCGTGAGGGAGTCAGCGCCGAGGTCGTCGACCCGCGCACCCTCGTGCCGCTCGACCGCGAGACGATCGTCGGCTCGGCCACGAAGACCGGCCGCGCCATCGTGCTCGACGAGGGCCACCAGAGCTACGGCGCCTCGGCGGAGATCGCCGCAGTGATCGGCGAGGGCGCCTTCTTCCACCTCGACGCGCCCGTCGTGAGGGCCGGCGCGATGGACGTCCCGATCCCCTTCTCGCCGGTGCTCGAGGACCAGACGGTGCCGACCGCCGAGAGCGTCTTCGAGCTCGCCAAGTCACTCGTCGGAAAGGCATGAGATGGGCCTGAAGTCGTTCGGAACCATGGGAGTCGACTGGGAGCAGCGGGTGGATTTCGACCGTCTGCGCCGGGAGCGGCTCGCGCGGGCGAAGGAGGGGCTCGCGCAGTCGGAGCTGGGCGCCCTCCTCTGCTTCGACATGGCCAACATCCGCTACATCACCGCGACCCATATCGGGACGTGGGCCATGGACAAGCTGATCCGCTTCTGTCTTCTGCCGCAGGGCGACGACCCGATCATGTGGGACTTCGGGTCGGCCGCCCGCCATCACAAGCTCTACAACCCCTGGCTCGGCGAGGAGCGCTCGCGCGCGGGAATCTCGACGCTGCGCGGCTCGGTCAAGGGCCGTGCGGAGTCGGTCGCGCAGAAGATCCGGGTCGAGCTCGAGGAGCGCGGGCTGCTCGGCGAGCCGCTCGGCGTGGACGTGATCGAGATCCCGGTCCTCGAGGCGCTCCAGGCCGAGGGGATTCGCGTCGTCGACTGCCAGGCGCTGATGCAGGACGTGCGCAAGCTGAAGACCGAGGACGAGATCACGCTCCTGAACACCGCCTGCGCGATGGTGGACGCCGCCTACGAGGAGTTGTTCCGGGCGATGAGGCCGGGGATGCGCGAGAACGAGTGCGTCGCGCTCGTGAACAAGGTGCTCTTCGAGCTCGGCTCCGAGCACGTCGAGGGCGTGAACGCGATCTCGGGCGAGCGCTGCAGCCCGCACCCACACGTCTTCACCGACCGCATGCTCCGCCCGGGCGACCCCGCCTACTTCGACATCCTCCACGCCTTCAACGGCTACCGCACGTGCTACTACCGCACCTTCGCGGTCGGCAGCGCCTCCTGCGCCCAGGTGGACGCGTACAAGCGCTGCCGCGACATCCTCGACCAGGCGATCGCGCTCATCAAGCCAGGCGTCACGACGGCGGACGTCGTCTCCATCTGGCCCGAGGCCGGCGAGTTCGGCTTCCCGGACGAGGAGGCCGCGTTCGCGCTCCAGTACGGGCACGGGGTCGGCCTCTCGATCTGGGAGAAGCCGATCTTCAGCCGCCTCGTCTCGTTCGACCATCCGGAGACGATCGAGGCGGGCATGGTCTTCGCGCTCGAGACGTTCTGGCCCGCCGCGGACGGCTGGTCGGCGGCGCGCATCGAGGAGCAGCTTGTCGTCACCGAGGACGGCTGCGAGATCATCACCCGCTTCCCGGCCGAGGAGCTTCTCGTCGCCGGCGGCGGCCACTACACCGTCAGCGGGCCGCTGCCTGCGACACGCGAGACGGAGTCGCACAAGAACCGCGAAGGCACGCTCGACTGGGTCGTGGCCGGGGCGCACGGCGAGGGGCTCGGGACCTAGTCCTTGGCGACGGACGTGATCATGCCCGCGCTCGGAATGGCCCAGGAGACCGGCAAGGTGCTCCGCTGGCTCAAGGCCGAGGGCGACGAGGTCGCGAAGGGCGAGCCGCTCATGGAGGTCGAGACGGACAAGGTGACCGTCGAGATCGAGGCGCCGTCGGACGGTCTCCTGGCCGGCCTCAAGGCGGCCGAGGGCGCGGAGGTGCCCGTCGGTCAGGC
>DAITAN010000390.1:0-2575 GCA_036824235.1 Gaiellaceae bacterium
GCCGCCTCGGTGGACGAGGTGCTCGCCGCGGTGCGGGCGCAGGCAGGGATGGAGGGCCGCGCGCTCGTCGCCGGCGTCTCCACGAGCGGCCCGTACGAGGTCGGCTCGGGCGAGACCCCGGTCGCCGTGCTCGACTACGGCTGCAAGGACTCGATCGTCCGTCGGCTCAAGACTGCCGGAGTCCGAGCGACCGTCTGGCCGCACGACACGGATGCGGCCACGATCCTGGCCGCCCGGCCCGCCGGTCTGCTCCTCTCCAACGGCCCCGGCGACCCGTCCGCGCTGCCCGATCAGGTGGAGGTCGTCCGCGAGCTGCTCGGTCGCGTGCCGATCCTCGGGATCTGCCTGGGCCACCAGCTTCTCGCGCTGGCCGCCGGCCTCGAGACCTTCAAGCTGCCGTTCGGTCACCGCGGCGCGAACCATCCCGTGCTCGAGCTCGCGACGAGCCGGGTCCTCGTCACGAGCCAGAACCACGGCTTCGCGGTGCGCGGCGACGGCCCCGAGGTAACGCACGTCTCGCTCTACGACGGCACCGTCGAAGGACTCGCGCTGACGAAGGACCACGCGCGGTCGCTCCAGTTCCATCCGGAAGCGGGCCCCGGCCCGCACGATGCCTGGCCCGAGATCGAGAGCTGGGTCGAGGAGGTCAGGTATGCCCAGGCGGCCTGACATCGAGTCCATCTGCGTGATCGGCGCCGGCCCGATCGTGATCGGGCAGGCGTGCGAGTTCGACTACGCCGGGAGCCAGGCGCTCAAGGTGCTCCGCGCCGAGGGCTACCGCACGATCGTCGTCAACTCGAACCCGGCCACGATCATGACCGACCCCGGCTTCGCCGACCGCACGTACCTCGAGCCGCTGGACGTCGAGGGCGTGACCGGCGTGCTCGAGCGCGAGCGGCCGGATGCGCTCCTGCCCACGCTCGGCGGGCAGACGGCCCTCAACCTCGCCCGCCGCCTGGCGCAAGAGGGGGTGCTCGACGAGCTCGGTGTGGAGCTGATCGGCGCGAGCTTCGACGCGATCTGCAGGGCCGAAGACCGCGGGCTCTTCCGGGAGACAATGGAGGCCGTCGGCCTGCGCGTCCCGGAGTCGGTCGTAGTCACCTCGCCCGACGAGCTGCCGGCCGACCTCTCGTTCCCGCTCATCCTGCGGCCGGCGTTCACCCTGGGCGGCCACGGCGGCGGCATCGCCGAGACGCCCGCCGACCTCGAGCGGATCCTGGAGCGCGGCCTGGACGAGAGCCCGGTCGGCCAGGTGCTCGTGGAGGAGTCGTTGATCGGCTGGGACGAGTTCGAGCTCGAGGTCATGCGCGACGTGCGCGACAACGTGGTCGTCGTGTGCTCGATCGAAAACCTCGACCCGATGGGCGTCCACACGGGCGACTCCGTGACGGTCGCCCCGCAGATGACGCTTCCGGACGAGGCCTTCCAGGAGCTCCGGGACGCGGCCGCATGCGTCATCCGCGCGGTCGGCGTCGAGACCGGCGGCTCGAACATCCAGTTCGCACGCGAGCGCGGCACTGGCGAGCTGCGGGTGATCGAGATGAACCCGCGCGTCTCCCGCTCGTCCGCCCTCGCCAGCAAGGCGACCGGCTATCCGATCGCCAAGGTCGCCGCGAAGCTCGCCGTCGGCTACACGCTCGACGAGATCCCGAACGACCTCACGCGCACGACGCCGGCGAGCTTCGAGCCGACGCTCGACTACGTCGTCGTCAAGTTCCCGCGCTTCGCCTTCGAAAAGTTCCCGGGCGCCGACGAGGCCCTGGGCACGCAGATGAAGTCCGTCGGCGAGGCGATGGGGATCGGCCGCACGTTCACCGAGGCCTTTTTGAAGGCGATGCGCTCGCGGGAGCTCGACGCGGGCGCCGCCACGCCCTGGGCGACGCTCTCCGACCTCCCGGAAGGCCTGCACCCATGGTTCAGGGTGGAGATCGAGCGCGCCACGAGCGCCTTGCGTTCGACACGCACAAGCACCGACATGGTCGCGGACGACTGGCTCAGCCTCAAACGGCTGGGCTGGTCCGACGCCGATCTGGCGGAGGCGTGGAACATAAGCGAGGACGCGGTGAGGCGGGCGCGGAGGTCCTGGGGCGTCCGGCCCTCGTACCGCCGCGTCGACTCCTGCGCCGCGGAGGTCGAGGCGGCCTCGAACTATCTCTACTCGACCTGGGGAGAGGAGGACGAGGCCCGTCCGGACGGCGACAAGCCGCGCGTCGTCATCCTCGGGTCGGGCCCGAACCGCATCGGGCAGGGCATCGAGTTCGACTACTGCTGCGTCCACGCCGCGCAGACGTTCCGCGCGCTCGGCTACGAGACGGTGATGGTGAACTGCAACCCGGAGACCGTCTCCACCGACTACGACACCTCCGACCGGCTCTACTTCGAGCCGCTGCGGGCCGAGGAGGTGCTCGAGATCTGCGACCGCGAGCGGCCGGAGGGCGTCGTCATCCAGTTCGGCGGCCAGACGCCGCTCAAGCTCGCCCGCGCGCTCGAGGATGCGGGCCACCGGATCCTGGGGACGCCGCAAGATGCCGTCGACCTCGCCGAGGACCGCGAGCGCTTCGCGGAGCTCTGCAAG
>DAITAN010000046.1:0-10993 GCA_036824235.1 Gaiellaceae bacterium
AGGTGGACGTGACGCTGGACGACCTGCAGGCCCTGCCGCCCTACGAGGAGCCCGTCGTCGAGACCCTCGAGCCGGCCGGCGGCTTCTTCACGCGTCTGCGGAACCTCTTCCGCTGAGCTCCGCCGCGCGGCGGCGCGCGCGGGCGAGCTGAAACGGGACGAGCGGGAAGACCGCCACCTCCCGCAGGAGCACCCGCGGCGGCGCCGGCGTCGGCGCGCCCGAAACGGTGACGCGCATACCGGGCAAGAGGGAGCGGAAGAGGATCCCGGCGCGAAGCTGGTGCCACCTCGACGTGACGACGACGACCTCCTGCACGCCCAGCTCCCGCGCGTGCGCGGCCGCGTTCGCCGCGTTCTCGGCCGTGATGCGCGCATCGGGGTCGCAGAGGAGCCCTTCGGTCGAGCCCGTCCAGGCCCGGCGCATCAACTCGGCCTCGGGGAGGGCCGTCGGGTGCCGCGACCAGCCGGAGAGGAGGACGACGTCGTTCTCGCCTGCGAGCGCAGCCGCGTGCGCGAGGCGCGCCGCGCAGATCGGGTGGAGCTCGCCATTGCGCCCGCGCGAATAGCCGAGGACGACGACGAGCCGCTCAGGCGCGGAGCTCATTCCGGGGCGACGCCTCGTCGCCGGGGTGCGCTGGACGAGTGCGAGGCAAGGAGGCAGGGAGCATTCGTAGCCCTAGGCTACGGGTGCGACTGAGGACGCGGCATCGCGCCGTCCAGGGCGGCCCGGCGGCACAGGCTTCGTCCCGGAAGGGGCTCACCTAAGTTGGGCATCGAACTGCTCCCCCAGTGCGGCCACGATGCGGTCGCGGATCTCGCGCGCGTCCTCGTCCGAGAGCGTGCGCTCGGGGGACTGGAAGGAAACGTGGAGGGCGACTGACTTTCTGCCCTCAGGGATCGGCTCGCCGCGGTACACGTCGAAGATGCGGATGTCGCGGAGCTCCGGGCCGGCCGCTTCGCGCGTGGCGGCCGCCAGGTCGCCGGCGAGCACGTCCTCGGCGACCACGAACGCGAGGTCCTGGTGCACGGCCGGGAAGGTGACGACGTCCTCGTACTCCCGTCGCTCGGGCACCTGGGCGAAAAGCGTGGACAGGTCGAGCTCGAACGCGCCCCACGAGCCCTCGAGGAGGGTCGGGTGCAGCTCGCCGACCCAGCCCGCTTCGAGCTCCGCGGCTTTGCCCGGGTGGAGGAACGGCCTGCTCGCACGCTCGAGGCGGGGCTCGATCGCAAGCGCGTCGTAGAGCGTCTCCAGCACGCCTTTCGCGCGCCCGTAGCCGCCCTCGACCACGACGCCGAGGTGCCAGCGCTCTTCCGGCAGATCCTCCCCGCTCGGCAGGTAAACGCGCGCGATCTCGAAGAGCCGGATGCCTTCGTTGCCGGCGTTGACGTTGTGCCGCGCGGCCGCGGCGAGGCCTGAGAGCAGCGTCGTGCGCAGGATTGCGTGCTCCGAGGAGAGCGGGTCTGGGAGCCTGAGCGCCTCCGGCTCGGGATCGTCGCCGACGAAGCTGAGGGTGTAGACCTCGAAGAGCCCGGCGCCGACGAGCACGTCCTCGACGAGCCGGCGGAGGCGCTGGTCTTTCGTGAGCCGCCCGAACATCGCGCTGCGGAGCGGGAGCGTGAACGGGACGTGCTCGAGCCCGTGGATTCGCGCCACCTCCTCGACCAGGTCTATCTCGCGCGTGACGTCGCGGGCACGCCAGGACGGGACGGTCACCTCCCAGCCGCGCGCGACGTGGAAGCCGAGCGCGTCGAGCGCGTCCTTCTGCTCCTGCTCGGGGATCTCGATCCCCACGATCCGGTTCGCGCGCTCGGTGCGGAACGCGATCACCTGCGGCTCGGGGAGCTCGCCGACCACGTCCGCGTGACCGGTCCATCGCGCGCCCGAGAGCTCGACCATGAGCTGCGTCGCGAGCCGCGCGGCGTGCGGTGCGAGGTGCGGATCGACGCCCTTCTCCCAGCGGTTCGAGCCCTCGGTGCGCAGACCGTGGCGCTCGGAGCTCCAGAGGATCGTGCCCGGCTCGAAGTTGGCGGCCTCGAGGAGGACGGAGGTCGTCGTGTCGGTGACCTCGGTGTCGAGCCCACCCATGATCCCGGCGAAGGCGATCGCCCGTTCGGCGTCGGCGATCACGAGGTCGGAGGGATCGAGCTTGCGGAGGTTGCCGTCGAGACTCGTGAACTCCTCGCCCACTCGCGCGCGCCGAACGACGATGCGGCCGCCGGCGAGCGTCTCGTAGTCGAAGGCGTGGAGCGGGTTCCCGAGCGCGAGCATGACGTAGTTCGTCACGTCGACGACGTTCGAGATCGGGCGCATCCCGGCCGCGGACAGGCGCGCCTTCAGCCACGGCGGCGACTCGCCGATCCGAACGTCGCGGAACAGTCGCCCGATGTAGCGGGGGCAGCCCTCGAAGTCCTCGATGGAGATGTCGAGCGGCTCGTCTCCGGCCGGTTCGGGGTCGACGCCAGGCATCGGCTTCAGCTCGCCGCCGAAGAGCGCCGCGACCTCGCGCGCGATCCCGTAGACCGAGAGGCAGTCCGGCCGGTTGCGGGTCATCTCGATCTCGAGGACTTCCTCGCCGAGCGGGAGGACGTCGCCCAGCGGCGTGCCCGGGTCCCACGGCTCGGAGAGAACAAGGATGCCGGCGTGCTCGTCGCTGATGGACAGCTCCGACTCGGAGAGGATCATCCCGTCGGAGACCGTGCCGCGGAGCTTCGCGCGCTCGAGCGTGCGGCCGTCCGGGAGCACCGCGCCCGGAAGGGCGACAGCGACCGTCGCGCCCGCCTCGAAGTTCCACGCGCCGCAGACGATCTGGCGCGGCTCGCCCTCGCCCACGTCGACGCTGCACAGCTGGAGGCGGTCGGCGTTGGGATGCTTGCCCGCCTCGAGCACCCGGCCGACGAGGTAGCGGCCGTAGTTGCCGTCCACGTCGGCGACGCCGCGGAAGGAAATGCGCTCGACCTCGCCCGTCGCGATGGCGAGGCGGTCGGCGATCTCGGCCGTCGTCGCGTCCACGTCGACGTACTCGCGGAGCCAGGAGACAGGAACCTTCATCTCAGAACTGGCTCAGGACGCGGAGGTCGTTCTCCCACAGCAGCCCGAGGGCGGGCAGGCCGTGACGAAGCATGGCGACGCGCTCGAGGCCCATGCCGAAGGCGAAGCCGCTCCACTCCTCGGGATCGAGGCCGACGAACTCGAACAGGGTCGGGTCGACCATGCCCGAGCCGGCGATCTCGATCCAGCCCGAGTAGCGGCACACGGGGCAGCCGCGGCCCCCGCAGAGAAAGCAGCTCACGTCGGGCTCGAGGGACGGCTCCGTGAAAGGGAAGTCGTGGGTGCGGAAGCGCATTTCGCGCTCCTCGCCGAAGAGCGCCCGCATCATGTGGAGGAGCGTGCCCTTGAGGTCGCCCATGGTGATGCCGCGGTCGATCGCCAGCCCCTCGATCTGGTGGAAGATCGGCGTGTGCGTCGCGTCGGGCGTGTCGCGCCGGTAGACGCGTCCGAGCGAGACCATGTAGATCGGCGGCGGCTGCGTCTCCATGACGCGGATCTGGGACGGCGAGGTCTCCGTCCGCAGCAGCACGTTGCCGTTGAGGAACAGCGACTGGAGCGGCGAGCGGGCCGGGTGGTCCGGCGGGAAGTTGAGCCCGTCGAAGTTGTAGCGGGTCGTCTCCACCTCGCGGCCGTCGACGACGTGGTAGCCGAGCCCGAGGAAGATGTCCTCCACCTCGCGGCGGATCTGGGTGATGAGGTGGAGCCGTCCGCGGGGGGTCGCCTCGCCCGGGAGCGTGATGTCGGCGACCTCCTCGGTGAGCCGCCGGTCGAGCTCTGCCCGCTCGAGCTCGGCCTGGCGCTCGGCCACCGTCTGCTCGAGCCCTTCGCGCAGCGTGTTGAGGACGCTGCCGGTCTCGGCGTCGCGGACTTCGCGGAGCGCCTGCTTCAGATCGCTCCGGCGGCCGAGGTAGCGGACCCGGGCTTCGTCGAGCTCTGCGAGGGTCGAAGCGCCCGCAATCGCGCTTCGTGCCTCGGTTTCGAGAGCCTGCGGGTCCATCGGCGGAGCGTATCATCGGGCTTGTGTCGTCCTATGACGCCATCGCGGAGCTGTACGATCCCTGGAGCCGGAGCGTCACGGAGGACGTCGCCTTCTACGTCGCCGAGGCGCGCAAGGCGGGCGGCACGATCGTGGAGCTCGGGGTCGGGACGGGCCGGATCGCCGTTCCCGTCGCCTCCGCGGGCGTCCCGGTGATCGGCGTCGACTCCTCGGCGGGGATGCTGGAGGTGTGCCGGCGGCGGGCCGAGGCGGCGGGTGTCGCACGTCTCCTCGACCTCCGGCAGGGCGATCTGCGCGATCCGCCGGTGACGGAACGGGTGCGGCTCGTGACCTCGCCCTTCCGCGCCTTGCTGCATGCCGAAAACGACGCGGACCGGCGCGCCGCGCTCGCGGCCGCCCATCGCCTGCTGGTCCCCGGCGGCCGCTTCGTCTTCGACGTCTTCGCCCCGAGCCCCGAGGACATTGCGGAGACAAACGGCCGCTGGCTCGAGCGCGAGCCCGGCATCTGGGAGCGCGCCGACTGGGACATGGCGCGCCGCGTCCTCACCCTCAGGGTCCGCGGCGACGCGGCCGAGACGGCCATGACCCTCTCCTGGCTCCCCACGGAGGACTGGCGCCGCCTCCTCGAGGAGGCGGGCTTCGAGATCATTGCCTGCTACGGCTGGTTCGACCTGCGCCCGTATGCCGGCGGCGAGGACTCGATCTGGCTCGCGCGCCGTCCCTAGGGTTACTCGCCCCAGCCCTGATGCGGCTCGTACAGGCCGGGCTCGAGGTTCCAGTACTCGCGGAGCGTGCGGCAGCGGCCGTCGGGAGCGAAGCGAAGGAGCAGGCAGCCGGGGAGCGTGATCTTCACGCCGTCGTCGACCATGGTCGTCCACCACTCGACGGCGACGAGGTCGCCCGCGACGAACGGGAAGCCCATACGGACGTCGGCCGACTCCTGGGTCGAGGTCGCGCTCTTCCAGTACGCCCGGATCGCGTCCGACCCCACAGCGGGATCGCGGAAGGGGCTCGAGCGGTACTCGGCGTCCTCCGTGAAGAGCTCTACGACGGCGTTGGCGTCCTTCTCGCGCCACGCGCTGCCGTAGGCATCGACCCACTCCTCGACCGTCATCGCCGTCTCCTCCACTCGTAGAGCGCGATCGCACCGGCAACCGCGACGTTCAGTGACTCCGAGGCCTCGGCCTGCGGGATGGTCGCCGTAGCCTCGCAGGTCGCCAGCACGTCGTCCGGCACCCCCTCGCGCTCCGCGCCGAGCACGAACGTGACCGGGTCGGGAAGCTCCAGCTCGGCGAGCGGCGTGCCACCGCGCGGAACCAGGGCCACGCGCCCGGCAGGGGCATCTTCGAACGAGGCGAGCGGCACCCGGAATACCGCTCCCGCCGAGGCCCGCAACGCCTTTGGCCCCGTCGGGTCGCCGGACTTGTGCGAGAGAGCGACGAACGCGGGTCCCAGACCGTCCGCCGCGCGCAACAGCGTCCCCAGGTTCCCGGGATCCGCCACGCGCCAGAGCGCGAGCCCGACCGGCAGGTCCGCCCCGCGCGGCAGGTCGGCCCGGCGGAACACGGCGACCACCCTCGGTGGGTGCGCGAGCGTCGAGAGCCCGGCCATAACCTCCGGCGCGACGAGCTCCGCGCCCGAGAGGCGATCAACTAGCGCCGGGCGCTCGGCGTCTACTAGCGCCTCGACGGGCGCTAGACCGGCGTCGAGGCCGGCCGCGACGAGATCCTCGCCTTCGCAGGCGAACAGCCCGAGCTTCTCGCGCTGGCGGCGCGACTCGAGCTTCCGTATGAGCTTGACCCGCGGGTTGGCCGCGGACGTGATCACGACGAGGCGGCTACGCCTCGAGCGCGGCCTTGGCCCGCTCGGCGATCTTCGTGAACGCGGGCGGGTCGTTGACCGCGATGTCTGCGAGCGCCTTCCGGTCGAGCACGATGTTCGCCTTCCGGCAGCCGGCGACGAACTGGTTGTACGAGAGGCCCTCCTGACGGGCGGCCGCGTTGATGCGGACGATCCAGAGGCTGCGGAAGGTGCGCTTCTTGCGCTTGCGGTCGCGGTAGGCGTGGTTGTCCGCCTTCTGGACGGCCTCCTTCGCCTTGCGATAGGAGACGGAGCTCTGGCCGACGTAGCCCTTGGCGCGGTCGAGCACCTTGCGGCGCTTCTTGCGCGCGTGGACGGATCGCTTGACGCGGGGCATTGCTTCCTCCTCCTACAGCTAGCGGCCGAGCAGGCGCTTGACCTCGCGGACGTCGCTCTCGTCCACGGCCTGGTCGTTGCGGAAATCCCGCCCGCGCTTCGCGGACTTCTTCTCGAGATTGTGGCTTTGCATGGCATGGCGCCGCAGAACACGGCCCGTACCGGTGACCTTGAACCGCTTCTTCGCTGCTGACTTTGTCTTCTGCTTAGGCACTTTGGGCTGCTCCTACCTCTCGTGCGACGTTTCTGTGAGGCGCCAGAACCATGACCATGTTGCGTCCGTCCTGGAGCGGCGGCGACTCGATCATCCCGAGCTCCTTCACGTCCTCCGCGAGCCGCAGCAGCAGATCGCGGCCGCGCTCCGGATGCGTCTGCTCGCGGCCCCTGAACATGATCGTCACCTTCACCTTGGCCCTGTTGCCCAAGAACCTCACGACGTGCCCCTTCTTCGTCTCGTAGTCGTGCACGCCGATCTTTGGGCGGAGCTTGATCTCCTTGACCTGAATCTGCGACTGGTGCTTCCTCGCAGTCTTGGCCTTCTGCTCCTGCTCGTACTTGTACTTGCCGTAGTCCATGATCCGGGCCACGGGCGGGTCAGCTCCTGCGGCGACCTCGACCAGGTCCAGATCCTTGGAGTAGGCGTACTCGAGCGCTTCGGCCGTCGGCTTGATGCCGACCTGGGAGCCGTCCGAGTCGACCAGGCGCACGCGCGGGACACGGATGGACTCGTTGATCCGAGTCGTGTCCTGCTGCGGCCTAGCCTGCTCGAACCTGCGCCGCGGCCTCACTGATACGTCACCAAGTTGTGCTGCGTCCTCCTCTTAGACAAACGAAAAGCTGCACGCAGGCAGCCCGTCAATTCCCCGATTTGGTTGAACCTCCGATGAGCCCATGGCTCCGGAGGTGAGGAAACGAAGCTCCTGCTTGCAGGGGTCAGATACTAGCAGCGCTGCGAAGCTCGTCGAGGAGCGCGTTCGCGCTCGTTGCAGACTGTTCACCGCCCCGTCGCCGGACCGCGACGGAGTCGAGCGACTCGCGGTCGCCCCAGACGACGACGTAGGGCACTTTCGCAAGCTCCGCGTCGCGGATCCGCCGCCCGAGCGTCTCCTCGCGCTCGTCCACCGACGCGCGGAACCCTTCGGCGCGCAGCAGGTCGGCGAGCGACTCCGCCTCGGCCACGTGCGTGGTCGCGACCGGCAGGATGCGCACCTGCTCGGGCGCGAGGACGAGTGGCAGGTCGCCGCCCGTGTGCTCGAGGTAGACGCCGACGAAGCGCTCCAGCGAGCCGAGAAGCGCGCGGTGGATCATCGCCGGCGTGTGCTCGGCGTTGTCGTCGCCCTGGTAGGTGAGCCCGAAGCGCTTCGGCATCTGCAGATCGAGCTGCACGGTGCCGAGCTGCCAGCTCCGACCGAGGGAGTCGGACATGTGCAGGTCGATCTTCGGCCCGTAGAATGAGCCCTCGCCCTGGCTATCGACGTACTCGAGCCCCTTGGCGGCGAGCGCCTTGCGCAGCTCCTCCTCGGCGAAGTCCCACTCCTCGTCGGTGCCGAGCTTGTTGTCCGGCCGGAGCGAGAGCTCCACGCGCATGTCGAGCTCGAACAGGTCGTAGAGGTAGTACGCGAAGTCGAGGCAGCCGAGTAGCTCGTCCTGGATCTGCTCGGTGGTGCAGTAGATGTGCGCGTCGTCCTGAACGAAGTGGCGCACGCGCAGGAGGCCGTGCAGCACCCCCGAGAGCTCGTTGCGGTGGAGATTGCCCGCCTCGGCGATCCGCAGGGGCAGCTCGCGGTAGCTGTGCGGGCCCAGCGAGTAGAGAAGGCAGTGCCCGGGGCAGTTCATCGGCTTGAGGCCGAAGGCCCGCCCCTCGATCTCGACCGCGAACATGTGCTCCTGGTACTTCTCCCAGTGGCCCGACGTGCGCCAGAGGTCGGAGTCGTAGAGCTGCGGCGTGCGCACCTCGTGGTAACCGCGGCGCGCGTTCTCGCGCCGACGCAGGTCCTCGAGCGCGTTCCAGATCACCATGCCGCGCGGGTGCCAGAACGGCATGCCGGGCGCAAGCTCGGAGAAATCGAAGAGCTGGAGGTCCTTGCCGAGCCGCCGGTGGTCGCGCCGCTTCGCCTCCTCCAGGCGATGGAGGTGCTCCTCGAGGTCCTTGGGGTCGAAGAACGCGGTGCCGTAAATGCGCGTGAGCTGCGGGCGGTTCTCGTCGCCTCGCCAGTACGCGCCGGCCAGCGAGAGGAGCTTCACCGCGCCGATCGGGCTCGAGTCCTGGAGGTGCGGGCCGCGGCAGAGGTCGACGAAGTCGCCCTGCTTGTAGAAGGAGATGTCGCCCTCAGCCGTGTCGACGAGCTCGACCTTGTAGGGCTCGCCCTCGTTCGCGAAGTACTGCTTCGCCTCATCACGGCTCGTCTCCCAGCGCTCCCAGGAGCGGCCCTCGGCGAGCTCGCGCCGGATCTCCTCCTCGAGCTTCTCGAGCACCTCTTCGCCCACCGGCTCGGGGAACTCGAAGTCGTAGTAGAAGCCGTTCTCGATCGGCGGTCCGATGGCGACCTTCGTTCCGGGATAGATCCGCCGGGCCGCCTCGGCGAGCAGGTGCGCCGCCGAGTGGCGCAGCACCCACAGTGCGTCGGGATCCTGCCGGTCGCGCGTCGTCAGGAAGTGGATCTCCTCGCCGTCGACGAGCGGCAACCGCACGTCTCTGACGCTCCCGTTCGCGCGTACGAGCACGGCCTGCTCGGCGAGCTTCGGCCCGATCGCGCGCGCGGCGTCCAGCCCGGTGGCGCCGTCGGGAAGTTCGAGGTTCTTGCCGTCGGGAAGGATGACCCGCATGGAGACAGAGAATACTCAGCCACTTGCCGAGCAAGAGCCCGAGGAAACCGAGGAAGGCACGCCCGTTCCCGACCCTGAGGAAGCCGACGGCGACGCAGAGGACGTGCCGACCGCGGACTAGGCTAGAGCCGTGCGTCGCCTCGCCATCCGGACGACGAGGGCGGTGAAGCTCGTCGTCCGCGACGGTCGCATCCCAAGACCGCTGCGCTGGGGAGGGGCGCTGGGGCTCCTACCGGTGCCGGGGCCGCTCGACGAGGCCGCCCTGCTCCTCGTCGGCGCGATCCTCTGGGTCTTCTACCGCGACCAGCTCAGCGAAGCCTGGCAGCGGGCGGAGCGGCCGCATCTCGCGGCCCCGGCTTCCCGGCCCTCCTAGCCCTTCAGAGCTTTCGCGATCGCCTCGCGGCCGCCCTCGAGCACGGGCTCGCCGTGAGAGACGAGCACCAACTCGACCGGTAGGTCGAGGACGGGTCGCAGCGCTTCGCGCAGCTCGGCCTGCTTCATTCGGCTGGGGAGGTAGCGCAGCCAGGAGTCCGGACAGAGCCTGACGCCGCCCCGCTTGTCGTCGCCGAGCAGACGGTCGCCGGGGATCAGCGCCCGGGGCTTCGGGAGCCAGACCATCGTCTCCCCCGCTCCCTGAACGACCACGGTCTCGACGTCGCGCGGCAGGTTCTTCTTCGCGCGCGAGGCCGAGGCGCCGTACCGCTCGACGAGAGCTTCGCGGCTGCGCCGGTGGAACTGGAGCGTCGTCACGATCACCACCGGCTGCCCATGCCGCTCGACGAGCTGGTCGAGCTCGGCCTGAAGGTCGGCGCGGTCCTCGGGAACGAGCGGGTCGACGAGCAGCAGCGCGTCGGGTGCCCCGTAGGCGACCGACGCGACGTCGGGGCCCCAGTCATCAGGGCTGCCGACGTTCGGCACCGGCTCGGCGTCAGGATGGACAGCCGTCCAGCGGTGAAGGCCGGGGCGAAGCTCCTGAATGGCCCGGGGCGCCATGGCGGCAGCATTACACTGGCCTCCCTTTGGACGCGCAGCTTCCGTTCTGGGTCTTCTGGATCATCTTCGCCGCCGTCGCGGGCGTCGCGCTGCTCGGGGTAGGGCGGCGTTACCGGCGGAAGTTCCGGCCGCGCTCGGACACCGTCGAGATTTCCACGCCTGCGGCCGTTCGCCGCGGCAGGAGCCTCGACGTCGCAATCTCGATCCGCGACGGCGCGCACACGGGCGTGCGCCTCAGGGTCGGGGTCCTCTGCCTTGAGCGCTACGACGTCGAGGAGTCGACGAAGAACAGCACACGCCGCGTCACGCGGAAGGACTTCGCGCACGAGGAGTGGCGCGAAGTGTCCGCTTCAGAGGCGCAGCAGGGGCTCACGTTCGCCGTCCCGGCGGAGGCTCCGTACTCCTACCGCGGCTCGTGCCTGTCGTTCGAGTGGCACGCCGAGGCGCTCGAGATCGCGCGGCTGCGTCCCGACGCGGTTGCGAGCTGCACGTTCGAGGTGCGGCCGTGAGCCCGACCTTCGAGCTCCAGCTAGAGCGCGAGAGCTACGCGCCCGGCGAGCGGGTCACCGGCTCGGTGCTGGTCACCGAGGGCGGCGGCTCGCGCACGCTCGGGGTCGCGCTCGAGTTCCACGAGAAGAGCCCGGACTACGAGGAGGTGCCGGTCAGCGTCTCGCAGGCGCTACAGGCCGGCGACGTCCAGACGGGCCAGTCGCTCGGGTTCGCCCTCGAGCTCCCGGCCGACGCGCTCCCCGGACACCGCTCCGAGCATGGCGAGCTCTACTGGGAGATCGACGTGAAGTCCGACGAGATGGGCCCCGACACGCATCTGCGCCGGCGCATCGAGGTCGTCCCCATCGCGGAGCCCGAGGAGGAGGACGTCTTCGCGGGCGGCTTCAGCGAGGGCGACGGCTAGTCGTCGCCCTCGACCGCGTG
>DAITAN010000391.1:0-2565 GCA_036824235.1 Gaiellaceae bacterium
CCGACGCCGAACGGGCGAGGTCGGCGATCTGGCCGGGGCGCACGCTGAGGAGCGATGGCCCGGAGAGCCCGAGCTCGGCCGCGCGGCGCGCGATCTCGGGCCAACGGCGCCGCGTCGACCCGTTTGCCGACGCGGGGTTGACCACGAAGACGACGCCCTCGTCGGGCATGACTCAGGTGCCGGTCGCGACCGCCAGCGCGAGCTCGGTCATCTGGTCGACGGCGGCCTTCATCTCCTCGTCGCTGATGCGAACGAACTCGCCCTCGACGACGACGTCGCTGACCGTGAGTAGGCACCCGGCCTTCACCTTGCGCAGCGCGCCGAGTGTGAAGAGGACGGCCGCCTCCATCTCCACGGCGAGGATGCCGCGGTCCGACCAGCGCTGATACTGCCCCTGGTCGGCGTTGTAGAAGACGTCGCTCGAGACGATCGGCCCGACGCGTACGGGCTTCCCGAGCTCCTTGGCGGCGTGGACGGCGCCGTGGATGAGGTCCCAGTCGGCGGTGGGCGCGTGCGGCTCGCCGACGATGTGCGTGGCGGTCGCGTCGGCGGGGACCGCCGAGATCGCAACAACGAGGTCGCCGAGCTTCATGTCCGGCTGGAGGCCGCCGCAGGTGCCGATGCGGAGCATTCGCTTGACCTCGAGCATGGCGAGCTCCTCGATGACGATGGCCGCGGAGGGGCAGCCCATGCCGGTCGCCTGGACCGAGACAGGCTGTCCGCGGAACGTGCCGGTGAAGCCGAGCATCCCGCGCTCCCAGTTCTTCTGCTCGACGCTTTCGAGGAATGTCTCGGCGACGTACTTCGCGCGCAGGGGGTCGCCGGGGAGGAGGCAGGCCTCGGCGTAATCGCCGGGCTCTGCACGAACGTGAATAGGCATGGCGCTATCGTCCCCGCCGATGGCGCGCCTGGTCAAGCGACCTCGGCTCACGCAGGTTCTCGCCTTCTGTGGCGAGGATCCGATCGAGCGCGTCTTCCTCGAGGATGTCGCCCGGCGCGGGCTCGGCCGTTTCGCGGGCCTGCGGGACGGCGGGCGCCTCACTGCCCTGTGCCATCTGGGGGCGAACCTGGTCCCTTCGGGCCGCGACGTGGCGGCCTTCGCCGACATCGTGGCGAGCAGCGATCCGCGCATGCTCGTCGGCGAGGAGCGGGCGGTGACCGAGCTTTGGGACGTGGTGCGAACCTTCCTTCCCGAGCCGATCGACGACAGGCCGGGCCAGCCCGTCTACGTCCTGGAGGAGCCGCCCGATCCGGCGGGCAGTGGCCTGCGGGCGGCCACACTCAACGACCTCGACGCGCTCGTCCCGGCCGCGGCCGAGGCCTACCGCGAGGAGGTGGGCGTCGACGCCTACGCCCGGGATCCGTCGCTGTTCGAGTGGCGCACGCGCGTGCAGATCGACGAGGGCCGAAGCTGGGTCTGGCGTGACGACGGCCGCATTCTCTTCAAGGCCGAGGCCTCCGCGTGGACGCCGCACGCCGTCCAGCTCCAGCAGGTCTGGGTGGAGCCGGACCTTCGCGGTCGCGGCTACGGGAAGCGCGGCCTCGCCGACCTCTGCCGCCTGCTCCTCGAGACGACGCCGGCGGTCTGCCTCTTCGTCCGGCCCGAGAACGACCCCGCGATCGCGCTCTACGACTCGGTCGGGATGCGGCGCACGATCACGTATCGCTCGCTCATCTTCGGGTGAGCCCGCGAGCCACGAATGGGTGATTGCGCGCGTTTTGGCGCCCGCCAATCATTCGGTGGGAGTTGCGGAGGGTTGGCCTCACTGCGGCAGCGCTCATCCTCGCGTTCACGGCCGGTGGTTGCGGTCGCTCCGAGGAGTCGTTCGCGCATTCCTGCGTCGCCACCGACAGGAAGTTCATCGAGACCGCGAACCTGAACGTCACCGCCTTCAACGATCTCTCGGTCGAGTTCCGGGCCGGGGAGGTCGCCGCGGAGGAGATCGCCGCCGAGGCGTTCTCCGCTGCGGAACGTCTGGGCCACGTGAAGCCACGCGATCCCTCGCTCAAGCAGGCCCAGAAGTACCTCGACTCCATGTTCAGCGAATACGGAGAGGCGGTAACGCTCCATGCAGAAGGCAAGAACCCAGGCGAGCGCATGCAGCGCGCATACGGGCTCGCGAACTTCGCGCGGGACGTCCTGGCGGAGGCGCAGCCGGCCTTGCAGGCAGAAGGCTGTGACGTCGCGCCGCTCCTGTAGGCGGTGATCCGACGCGGGCCGGTTCTTTCGGTCTTGTGAACGGAAGGCAGCAGCGTTGCTGCTCCCTTCCTCCCTGTCTCAGCCTTTGCCGCTTCGCGGCCGCTGAGACGAAGTACGATCACACGCGTGGACGCTGCGGCCCTGCGCGGGCGCATCGAGGAGCACGTCCGCCGGCATGACCTGATCCCTCCCGGCGGGGAGGTCACCTGCCTCGTCTCGGGAGGGCCCGACTCCACCTGCCTCTGGCACGTGCTCGGCGCCCTCGGTTACCGCGTCTCGGCGCTGCACGTGAACCACCGCCTGCGCGGCGAGGAGTCCGAGGAGGACGCACGCTTCTGCGTGGAGCGGCTGGGCGCGCAGGTGCT
>DAITAN010000047.1:0-10900 GCA_036824235.1 Gaiellaceae bacterium
GAGCGCGCGCAGGCCGCGTAGGACGCGGTTGCGCCGCTCCTTGAGCGTCTCGGCGTCCGTCGCCTCGTAGTCCCCGCGAAGGCCGCGGCCGTTCTTGACGCCGAGGGCGCCCGTCTCGAGGACCTCGGCGATCGTCGCCGACGGCTCGTCGCCGCTCGCGAGCTCGGGCCACAGGTTGGCGGCCACCGCCGCATGGACGTCGAGCCCGGCGAGATCCATCGTTTCGAACGGCCCGATCGCTGCCCAGCGGGCGCCGAGGCCGTGGACAACCGCGCGGTCCACGTCAGCGAACGAGCAGACACCTTCGTCCACCAGGGCGTAGGCCTCCCGCAGGAGCGCGTACTGGAGGCGGTTGACGACGAAGCCGGGCACGTCGCGGCGGACGATGACGGGCTCCTTGCCCAGCTGCTCCATCCAGTCCACGAGCGCCTCGGTCGTCTCGGGCGCGGTCTCCTCGGCACCGACGACTTCGACCAGCTCGACGAGCTCCGGTGGGTTCAGCCAGTGCAAACCTGCGAAGCGCTCGGGACGGCGAAGGCCCGCAGCGAGCGGGGCGAGCGGCAAGGACGACGTGTTGGTGGTCAGGATCGCATCGGGCGCCGCCAGCTCCTCTGCCCGCGTGAGGAGCTCACGCTTCGGCTCGAGCTCCTCGACGATCGTCTCGATCACGAGCTCGGCGCCGGCGAGGGCGTCGTCGGCGGACGTCGTCATCCGCACGCGCGCCGCGTTGTCTCCGAGGCGCGGGCGGGCGGCCTCGAGGCTCGACTCGCGGCGGGCGCATAGCCGTACCGAGGCGCCCGCATCCGCGAAGACGCGCGCGATCCCTGCGCCCATCGCACCGGCGCCGACGACCGCGACCTCTGCGGGGAGCCTCACCGGCGCCAGCGTACAACCGGCCTCATTAGTCGGGGAGGAGCGGAACCGTCGGCCCGTGGTCGCGCCCGAGCAGCACGGCCCGCGTAACGGCGTCCCTGCCGTAGCGGTCGCGCACGACGTCGAGCGCCGTGTCGAGGGCGAGGGTTCGGCGGCGGTCGAGGGGCAGCGCCAGCTGGATCGCCCAGTCGTCGTCGAGATTGCTGAGAGCTACGCCGACGAGCGTCACGCCGCGCTGGTCGATCGTCGGCTGCGCCGTCGCGAGCAGCTCCAGCGCGACGGCGAGGATGGTTTGCGTCTGCGCGGTTGACTCCATGACGGTGTGCGAGCGGGTCGCGCGCGAGAAGTCGTCGAAGCGCAGCCGAAGCGTCACGGTCCGGCAGACGCGACGTGCCGCACGCAGGCGGCGGGCGAGCTTGTCGACGAGGGCCAGGAGGAGAGAGTCCAGGGCGTCGGGCGTCTTCGCAGAGCGGCGGCCGAGGGCGTGCTGCGCTCCCATGGAGCGCCGCCGGCGCCCCACCTGCACGCGGCGGGGATCGCGGTTGTGGGCGAGCGCGTGGAGGTGCCGGCCGGACGCCCGTCCGAGGATCGCGATCAGCGCGCCCTCGCCGAGCTCGGCCACCTCGCGGACGGTCGTGATCCCGAGCCGCCGGAGCTTCCCCGCCGTGACCGGCCCTACGCCCCAGAGCCGCTCGATCGGGAGCGGGTGCAGGAACTCCAGCTCCCCGTGTGGCGGGACGACGAGCAGGCCGTCCGGCTTGGCGACGCCGCTCGCGACCTTGGCCAGGAACTTCGTTCGCGCCACCCCAACCGTGATGGGCAGGCCGACGTGCTCGAGCACGTCGCGCCGCAATCGGGCGGCCATCTCGAGCGGTGAGCCCGAGAGCCGCTCCATGCCGCGAACGTCGAGGAACGCCTCGTCGATCGACAGCCCCTCGACGGCCGGCGTCGTGTCCTCGAAGACGCGGTACACGGCCTTGCTCGCCTCCGAGTAGGCGGACATGCGGGGCGAGACGACGACTGCGTGGGGACACAGGCGCCGCGCCCGCCCACCGCTCATGGCTGCCCTGACGCCGTACGCCTTCGCCTCGTAGCTTGCCGCCAGCACGACACCCCCGCCGACGATGACGGGACGGCCCCGCAGCCGCCGGTCGTCCCGCTGCTCGACCGACGCGTAGAAGGCGTCGAGATCGGCATGCAGAACGGCCGCTTCTTCCATACGAACAAATGTTCGCATCGAATCGGCAGGAGCGCAAGCTGCTCAGAACGTCAGGGGGAACCAGGGCCCCTCGCGAGGGGCCCTGGCCTAGCGCCGCAGCGCGCGACCCTCGCCGAGGGCGATGGCCGCGTCGACGAGCGCCAGGTGCGTGAACGCCTGGGGGAAGTTGCCGAGCTGCCGGCCGGCGCGCGGGTCGTACTCCTCCGAGAGAAGGCCGACGTCGTTACGGAGGTCGAGCAGGCGCTCGAAGAGCTCGCGTGCCTCTTCGTGGCGACCCTGCAGCGCGAGCACCTGCGCGAGCCAGAACGAGCACGGAAGGAAGACGCCCTCGTCGCCGGGCAGGCCGTCGTCCGCCGCGTCCTCTCCGACCCGGTAGCGCAGGACGAGCCCGTCGTCGGTCAGCTCGCGCCGGATCGCGGCCACCGTCGAGACGATGCGCTCGTCGTCGGGAGGTAGGAAGCCCACGAGGGGGAGCAGGAGCAGGCTGGCGTCGAGCTCGTCGGAGCCGAAGGACTGCGTGAACGACTGCTTCTCCTCGCTCCAGCCATGCTCGAGCACCTGCGCGTGGATCTCGTCCCGGAGCGCGCGCCACCGGTCGACCGGTCCCTTGCGGTCGAACTCCTCGTGGAACCTGACGGCCCGGTCGAAGGCGACCCAGGCCATCACCTTGGAGTGCGTGAAGTGGCGCGTCGGCCCGCGAACCTCCCAGATGCCGGAGTCCTCCATCCGCCACCCCTCCTCCAGCCACTCGAGGAGCTTCCGGACGACGGCCCAGGCGTTGTCGTCCGGCGGCAGGCCTTGGACGCGCGACTGGTAGAGCGCGTCGAGCATCTCCCCGTAGACGTCGAGCTGGACCTGCTTGGACGCGGCGTTCCCGATTCGTACGGGCGTCGAGTCGGCGAAGCCCGGGAGCCAGTCGAGCTCCAGCTCCTCGAGGCGTCGCTCGCCGGCCAGCCCGTACATGATCTGCAGGTCGCCCGGGTCGCCCGCGACCGCCCGTAGAAGCCAGCTGCGCCACGCCTCGGCCTCATCCTTGTAGCCCGCGTTCAGCATCGCGAGCAGCGTCAGGGTCGCGTCTCGGAGCCAGCAGAAGCGGTAGTCCCAGTTGCGGACGCCGCCGAGGTTCTCGGGGAGGGAGGTCGTCGGCGCCGCGACGATGCCGCCCGTGGGCGCGTAGGTAAGGGCCTTGAGGACGAGCAGGGAGTGGTGGAGCGCCTCGTGATAGTCGCTGCTGTGCCTGCACTTCCCCGCCCAGTCGAGCCAGTAGTCCTCGCTCTCCGTCAACGCCCGCTCGGCGTCGACCGCCTCGGGGATCTCCTCGTGCGAGGGAAACCAGGTGAGGACGAAGGGGATGCGCTCGCCCGCCTCGATCTCGAACTCGGCCACCGTTCGCATGTCCTCGCCGTGCACGTCGACCTCGGTGCGGAAGCAGAGAGCGTCGGGGCCTGCGACCGCCACGCGCGCGCTATCGACGCGCCGCACCCAGGGGACCGTCTTGCCGTAGTCGAAGCGGATCACGAGCTCCGAGCGCATCGGGACGCGCCCGTCCAGGCCTTCGACGATCCGCACGATGTCCGGTGCGGTTCCGCGCGGGGGCATGAAGTCGATCGCGCGCACGGTGCCCTCCGCGGTCGTGTAGACGGACTCGAGGATGAGCGTGTCGCTGCGGTAGCGCCTCGCCGTTCGCTCGACCTTCGTCTTCGGGGCTATGAGCCAGCGGCCGTTGTTGGCGTCACCGAGCAGCGCCGCGAAGCACGCGCCCGAGTCGAAGCGGGGGAAGCAGCACCAGTCGATCGACCCCGAGCGGTTCACGAGCGCGGCGGTCTGGAGGTCGCCGATCAGGGCGTAGTCCTCGATGCGCACGCCTGAACATTACGGACGGAAGCTTGCGTCGGCTCACGGCCGAGAAATAGACTCGTCGCCACTATCGAAATTTCTTTCCCAAGAGAAACTTCGTTTCACTTCAGGATGGCCAGTTGAACGCCCTCTCGGAACGCGGCGTGCCTCCGACCGCCGGGCGGCTCAGCGAGCGGGCGTACGAGCACGTTCGGCGTGGAATCCTCAACGGCGACTATCCGATCGGATCGGTCGTCTCCGACCGAGAGATCGCCGAGGAGCTCGGCATGTCGAAGACACCGGTGCGCCAGGCGCTCAAGCTCCTGGCGCAGGAAGGGCTCCTCGAGCTCGGCCGCCGGCGCCAGCTCGTCGTCCGCGGCTTTACGGCTGAGCACCGGCAGGAGGTACTCGAGATCCGCGAGGCGCTCGAGCGCATCGCCGTGTCGCACGCGTGCCGAGACATGCCCATCGAGGAGATCGACCTCCTGCGTGTATCGCTCTTCCGCCAGCGGCGCGCAGCGGAGGCCGGCGACGAGACCCAGTTCATAGAGCTCGACGAGGAGTTCCACCTCATGATCGCGAGCGGAGCCGGGCTCCAGACGCTTGCCCAGATCCTCACCCAGCTGCGCGGTTTCGTTCGCCTGATGCGCCTGGGTACCAGGCGCCATGAGGGCCACCTCTTTCGGGTCCTCGCCGAGCACGAGGCGCTCGTGGACGCCCTCGAGAACAGAGACGAGAAGCTCGCGCTCAGGGCGCTGAGTGACCACCTGCACACGTCCGAGTACACGCTCTCGTCCGGCCCCAACGCCCCGGCGGCCAAGTAGCCGGACATCGCGTTCGTCGGGGCGCGAAGTTTCCGGCGGATCTCACCCCTTCGTTCGTCCGCCTGGTGCATTCGGGTGGCTGCGACGGGCCGATCGCAGCGCCGTAGCGGCGACAACACGGCGATATCCCGGCCGTCGGCCCTGGCTGACGCTGAGATCGTGCTTCTGTTCCCGCGTCTCGCTCTCCTGGCCGCGGCCGGCGCGCTCCTTTTCTTTGCCGCCGACGCCCACGCGCGCGGCGGAAACTACGTCTTCGAAGGCGGCAGCGAGGCCGCCCGTCAGCAGGTTCGGGCAGCCCTCGACGCGAGCGAGTTCAACTTCGACAGTGTCGAGCAGACGATCACGATCACGATCTCGCAATGCGGCTGCGCGGGCGCCACGCCGGGCTCGATCGTCCTGGACGAGGCGACGCTCGTGGCCTCTCCGTTCGGCGCCCGCTACTCCTGGGGCATCGTGCAGCACGAATACGCCCACCAGGTCGCCTACCTGCTGCTCGACCAGGGCGACGTCCAGCAGGCGCGCGCGGCGCTCGGCGGCGAGGACTGGTGCTACGAGACGCCCGGCGTCGCCCACGACGACCATGCGTGCGAGCGCTTTGCCGCGACCTTCGCGTGGACCTTCTGGCCTTCCGCCGACAACAACCAGCGCTCCGAGGCCGTCCTGTCGCCGAAGGCCTTCCGCTCTCTCATGAGCCGGCTCCTGCCGGCCCCCCGGAGCAGCCCCGCCCTCCGGCGCGGGGTCCTCCGGTCAGGGCCCAGCGGGCGCGCGTCGGCAAGGCTCACGCGCGCCCGCTGAGGGCCCACTCCTACCGCTCAGTTGTAGATCTCGATGTTCCCCGCCCGGAGCACCCCCGTGGCCAGGAACCCGTTGTTGGTCTGGATCGTGAAGATGTCTCGATTGCGCCCGGGCTCGCCCAGGTCGTCGACGTCGATCCGGTAGCCGGTCAGAGCGCCGTTCACGCGCGCCTGGCCGAGGAACGTGACGTGCGTGCCGAGTTGCATGAGCAGCGTGGCGTTCTGGCAGGTGACGAGCGTGCCCCAGGTCGCCACCGCGCATTTCGCCAGAGCGGTGACCCCGTTGCTCTTCGCGGTGAAGCCGAAGACCACGTGGCCGTGGAGGGCGTCCTCGATCAGGCCTGCCCCGGCCGCGTGGCCGGGCGTATGGATGAGGTCCTCGGAGTCGAAGGCCTCCTGGACCGCCGCGCCGGCTGCGCCCGTCGTCAGAGTGGAGAGCTGCGCGGCGACAGTCGAGCGGCCACGGTCGACGAGCGTTCCGGTGGGCGTGGTGATCGTCGCTTCGTAGTCGGCGTTCAGCAGGACGTCGGTGAAGTCCTCGATCCCGAGCTCAGGCGTCGGCAGGCACTGGGCCGACAGGCTCTCGCGCAGCGTCTTCGTGCCGGCGATCTGGGTCGTTCCGGCGTCGATCGTGAACGTGGCCTCGAACGAGTCCACTTGGCCGCCCACGATGGTGTACGTGCCGGTCTCCTCGAAGGTGCCCGTGTACGGGCCGGCTGCCGGCCCTTCCACCGTGTACGTGACGGTCGATGTGCCCGACGGCTGGCAATCGACGCCGACGGCGCCGAGGCCGAGAGTCGGGTTTGCGGTCCCGCTGAGCACCTCTCCCGTCAGATTGACCGGAGTCTGCGCGCCTGCGACACCGGGCGCGAGCAGCGCGAGGGCACAGCCGAGCACGAGGGCGAACTTCAGCATGCGTGGGGCCTCCTGGACTTGAGACGACGATGACAAAAGGCAATATAGAACAGCCCAGTGTCGTCAGGCCCAGGATCTGGCAGCGACTAGAGAAGGATGCGCGCGGCCGTGTCGGCCGGGCAGCCGGCCCGCAGCAGGCGGAGGGCCAGGTGCAGATCGACGTCGGTACGGAGCGCGAGCTTCAGCGCGAGGCGGTGGTCGTACCCGGCTGTGAGGAGGCTGGCATGGCGCCAGGAGAAGATCCGCTCCTCCTCGGTCTCGAGGGCCGCAAGCTCGTTGGTGATGGAATCGAGTGCCGACATCGTGGTCTCTGTTCGTAAGACGTACGACGCCGGTTCGTTCTTCCCTCACAACCGAAAAAGGCGAGAGGCGGGACCGTCCCGCCCCCCGCCGTGACTTTCGAGGCTAGTTGCTCGCCTGGTCCGAGAGGCTGAACTGGATGCTCGAGCCCTCTTGCTCCGCGTCCAGAACCTTGTCCTCGAGAAACGGTGCGACCTCCGGAGCGACGAAGACACGTGCGCCTTCCTCCTCGATCACCTGATCGTCGTCGCTCGGCAGCGGTGCGACCGCCATCCCGAGGCCCGTCGAGTCTCCGACATCCTGGGCGGAGATCCTGAGACCGCCGCCCTCGGGCAGCCCTTCGGCTGCGTCCATCGCGTACTTCACGGCCTCGGCCGCGCTGTCGGTGAGCGTCAACACGTTGCGCCCACCTCCTTCCTTGTGGCTTGTGTCCGTACGAAGGCCCTGCCCCGGCCTTCCGGGCGGCAAACCGTGCACTTGCACGATCGCGGGCCGGGCTCTCGCGGGCGGCGTCTAGCCGGTTGATCGCTGCCCCCCGCCGTCGCGCGGGGGGCAGCGATCCTTTCCACCTACCGCCGCGTGCCGAGGACGAGCAGGAACTCGCGCGTGTGCGCGATCTCCCCGTTCTCGCGGTAGTTGGTCTCGAAGAACTCGACCCAATCGCGATGCAGATCCTCGCGCCGCTCGCCCAGGCTGTCGGCGAGCGTCTTCGTCGGGCCGTAGCTCGTCGAGAAGAGCTCCCAGTAGTCCTCACCGGAGGGGACACGGAGCGTCGAGACGTGTTCCTCGAGTTGCAGCTCGAAGCTTTCCCCGAGCAGCTCGGTCACCCGTGCCTCGTCGCCCCAGGCGAAGGGGCTCGAAGGCGGCGGCGCCGGCATGTACGGCGCCATGACGGCGAACATCTTCGCCAGACCGCCCGTGGGGGTCCAGTTGGCGAGTCCGATCCGGCCGCCGGGCTTCGTGACGCGTGCGAGCTCGCCCGCGACCGCTTCGTGGTCGGGCGCGAACATGACCCCGCACGTCGACGAGACCTTGTCGAAGCTCGCGTCCGGCACGTCCAGGTTCTCGGCGTCGCCCACCGCGTAGTCGATCGTGAGGCCGAGGGACTCGGCCCGCTCGCGCGCTGTCTCGATCAGTGCGGGCGCGAGGTCGATTCCGGTGACGTCGGCGCCGGCCGCAGCGGCCCGCTCGGCGACGGCACCGGTTCCGCAGGCGAGGTCGACCCATCGGTCTCCGTCCTGCGGCTCCAGGCGCTCCAGGACGATGTCGTGGATGTCGACGATCGTCTCCGTGATGCGCTGGTAGGGACCGTTGCCCCACATCACGCTCTGCCTTTCCTTCAGCTCCTCGAAGGCCATTCCGCTCCTTTCGCGTATCGGCGTTGCCTCAACAAGACGCTCGAGAGGCTCGCGATCTTCCCGTCCGGGTCATCAGCGCCAACCCTCGACGGTCTGGAGCGGATCCTGCCAAACGGCGTGAAATGCTGGGCCGACCGGTGACGTGCCGAACTGCACCGTGCCGATGGGCGCCGGGGCGCTGAAGTACTCGAGCTCGCCCCAGAAGCCGGGGAACCTGATCCAGCGCGGCCTCTTGTCCGTCACCCGCAGCACGGAGGTGCTCGTCGCGGTCGGGCCGTCCGCAGCGATGTCCGCCGGGAGAGGCAGGCCTGCCTGCAGGAAGAAGCCGATCACCTCGGCCGGAAGGCATGCGCGGTCGAACTCGTGCTGTCCGGCCTCGAAGTAGTTCGCGTGCGAGCCGAGCGCGACGTAGACCTTCGGCCTCGTGCCCACGCGGGGCGTGTCCGCCCAGTCGCGCGTCTCGCCGGAGCAGTGCTGGCTGTAGCCGGCGGCGAGCGGCTCCTTGCGTTTGGACAGGACGACGTTCACGACCTCCCAGTCGCCCTCGTGCGACTGCCAGATCGCGCCGAGCGGCAGGAACGGGTAGCGGTAGAGGTTGTCGTAGTAGAAGAGCCAGTACTGGAGCACGATCCGCTTTTCGTCGCGCACGATGCGCCCGTAGATCGTGGCGCCGCCTCTGCTGCCGCCGGCCGCGACGTAGCAGGCGAGATCTCCGAGCGAGGCGCCGGCCAAGCACTCGCGCTGGTTCAGCCGCCAGACGGGCGGGCTCGAAGTCGGCAAGCCGTTCGCGCTCGGCGAGGAGTCGACGACGGTCCACGTCGTCGGGCTCGTCGCCGCCTCGAGGTTGGAATCCTCGATGAACGCCTGGACCGTCCCCGGCCGGAACTCCTCGCCGGGGTGGAAGACGAGCACCGGCAGAAACCGGTCGAGCATCCCGGCCTGCGAGCCCGCTGCCTGCACAGGAGCGACAAGGGCCAGGGCGGCCAGAGCCGCCGCGAGGACGAGGGAGATCGGACGGCCTTTCATCGGCGTCTCCTTTCGTTGCAAATGTGACATTACGCCGATTCGGGCGCGCGATCCAGCCCTCGTCCGGGGCGCCGCCCGGTTCGTCGTCGAGGGCTGCGAGCACGTCCCGCGCCTGGTCGCGCGAGAGGTTGAACGAGGTCCAGGGCTCCTCGGGGTCGAGCCTCGCCGCGAGCGGCGCGAGCGCCTCGCGCCGCAGATCGGGGGGTAGGCCCGCGAGCGAATCGGCGGCGTCCGCGCTCAGGCCTTGAAGGTAGGCAACATCGATGCGGCCCGTCTCCTGCCAGCGCTCCACGTTGCGTTCCGCGACCAGCGCGTCCGGGTTGGCGAGTGAGAACGCCAGGAGCGCCACCGCGGTCCCGACGACCACGATCTGTGCGAGGTTGCGGCCGACGGCCCGGACGATCCCCGCGGCGACTAGGAGCGCGAAGAGCCCGCCCAGCCAGACTGCGACCGCTTCGGCGAGGAGCCGGGCCCTCGTCAGCCCGAACGCGTCCTCGTAGAGCAGGAGCCGGTTCAGCGCCGACGCGAGGACGACGACCGTCAGGGCGCAGAGAGCGCCGAGGAGCAGGCGAAGTGCGATCCGGTGTGCTCGCTGGGGCGTGTCGGCGAGGACGACGGCGGCGCCCACGACGACGAGGGTCAGGCCGGCGGCCGCCAGCAGCTGCCAGAACCCCTGCCGTGCGTACTCGGCGTAGGTGACCCCCGCGGTTTCGAGCACGTGCTCGTGTCCGCCGAAGAGGACCGCCAGCTGTACGATGACGAAGGCGAAAAAGAGCGCCACGAGCAGTCCGAGCGCGATGCACCACTCCCAGGGCCCGAGCCGTCGGGTCGGCCGCGGGACACGAGCCTTGAACGGCCGGCGGGCGGCGAGCGCCAGGCCGATCGCGGCGAGGAGGACGAGCAGGAAGGCGGCCGCTCGCCCTGGGAGCGACGATCCCGTCGGCAGCGGCACCCCGTGGGCGAGCTCAGAGAACGCCAGGTCCGCCTCGACGAACAGCGCCCCGAAAGGCACCACGAGGAAACCGCCGAGGAGGGTCCCGCGGACCGCCGGCGCCACGCCGCTAGGCACGGCCGGCGCGAGAGCCGGCGCACCGCGCAGGCGAACGAGCGGACCGAGAGAGGAGAGCGGGCTCAGCCCGCCGACCGCCGCACACGCCAGCAACCAGGCGGCCGTGAGGTCGAGGGCTACGACCCAGTTCGCGTCGAGAACCGTCGGGATCGCTGCGAGCGCGAGAGCGAGCGTCCCGAGCACGACACCCTGGGCCCCCGGGCGCATCGCGGCGCAGACGGCTGCGGCGACGAGCCCGGCGACGACGAGCACGCCGAGTCCGAGCGCTTCTCCGGGAAGAGCGACGGCGGCCGCCAGGGCCGCAGCGAGTGCCGCGGCTCTCATTGCGACAGCTCGACGACGATGCGGCAGCCGTGTGGCTCCGCGTCCTCCGCTCTGATCGAGCCGCCATGGAGGTCCACGATCCAGCGCGCGATGGCGAGGCCGAGGCCGGAGCCGCCCTCGCCCGGAGAACGGGCCTGGTCGGAGCGGTAGAAGCGCTCGAAGACGCGCTCCGCCTCGCCGGCCGGGATCCCCGGTCCCTCGTCGACGACCTCCAGCCGGGCGTGCCCGTCGCGGCTGCACGCGCGCACGGAAACGGTGCCGCCGCGGGGAGAGTGGCGAACGGCGTTCGCGATCAGATTCGCAACCACCTGCCGGAGCCGGTCGATGTCGCCGTCGAGCTCGAGCTCGCCCGGATCGGTAGT
>DAITAN010000392.1:0-2529 GCA_036824235.1 Gaiellaceae bacterium
CGGCCGGCTACTAGTGCTCGACCGGCATCGCGTCCGGCTCGGCGGAGGCGCCCGGGTAGTCGAGGCTCGCCTGCGGGATGCCGAAGAGCCGGCCGAGCTCGCCGACGAGCTGTGGCGCAGGCTCGAGCTCCTCGGACGCAGTCGCCGTTCGGGCGGTAGCGCGGACCGCGTCCGCGTCGGCGCCGGTCAGCCGCGCCATCAGCCGGGGGTTCGCGCCGAGAGCGATGACCTCGCCGGGCGGGAGCGGCCCGTAGAACTCCGGCACGGAGAGGTATTCGTCCACGACGCGGCCACGCTCGAGCGCGACGTAGCGGACGACGCGCCCCTCCTCCACGCCGATGACGATGACGAACGCGCCCATGCGGTCGGAAAGCTCGCGGGCGAGGCGGCGCAGCATCTCGGGCTCGCGGTCGGTGAGCTCGTCGTAGGCGGACGTCCAGCCTTCGCGCGGGGCGAGCACGACGCTGCCCTGCGAGCCGCCCGGGAGCCGGGGCACGAACTGACGCACGGCACGCACGACGGCGTCGACGTCGTCGGTCTGCACGTGGATCGAGCCGAAGGACGGTTCTTTCTGCCCCCCGACATGGGCCTCGAGCGCGGAGATCGGCGCCTCGAGCACTCGCGCGGTCTCGGTGAACCCGGCGCGGATCCACGCGTCTCCGTCCTCGTGCGTGGTCTCGATCTCGATCCGGTCGGCGCCGGCTTCCTTCGCCTCCTCGATCAGGCGAAGCAGGACATCTTCGCTCGGAGCACCCTCGACGTGGGTTTCGTAAGCCACTATCCCGGGACTCTAAGCCCGAGGAGGAGGTAGTGCGCCGCCAGGTTGGCGAACCCGGGAAAGCGCGCGCCCGCCGCGCGCGTGTCCTCTTCGCCGTAGAAGTGCACGACGGCCTTGCGGAGCCCGAGATCGCCTGCCGGCCAGGCCTCCGGGCGCCCGAGGTGGCGGGCGAGAAACCACTCCGCCGTCCACTCGCCGATGCCCGGAAGCGCGACGAGAGCCGCCTTCACCTCATCGTCCGGGAGCAGCGTCAGAGCGGCTAGATCGAGGTCGGCCTGCGCGAGCCCGACGATGTACTCCGCCTTCCGCCCCGAGAACCCGACGGCGACGACCTCGTCCGGGCGCGCGAGTGCGAGCCGCTCGCGCGTCGGGAAGGCGTAGGCGACGTCGTGCTGCTCGCCGAAGGCCTCGATCAGGCGGTTGCGGATGCTGAACGCCGCCTGGAGCGAGATCTGCTGCGCGCTGATCGAGGTGACGAGCGTCTCGAACGGGTCGGGAACGAGCGGCGGCCGGAAGCCGCGAAGGATGGGGACGAGCTGCGCGAGCACGGGCTCTGTAGTGGCGAAGGCGTAGAAGGCGTCGAGGTCGAACGGCCCGCCGAGATACCGCCGCACTGCGTCGGCGAGGGCCGGATCGCCCGGCTCGATCGACACTCCTCCGGGCGCCGCCTCGATCCGAACTTCGCGCCCTTCGAGCACGCGATAGACCGCGTCGTCCTGGAACAGGTTGGCGAGATCGAGCCCGAATGCGCGGTACCGCTCGGTCGAGAGCCCGAAGTCGAAGGGCTCAGGAAGCGAGACTGCGAGTGACAGAGTGGAAGTCCTCGAAGGGCTCGAAGTCGATGCCGCGCTCGGTGAGGTAGCCGACGAGACCACGGGTGGCGAAGACCCGGTCGGATGCTTCGGCCGCGCACCGGTCCGAGTAGCCGTCGCCGATGTAGACGATCTCTCCGTCGCCGCCGAACCGCCGCACGATCGAGCGCTTGCACGACTCGCCGCAGGTGTCGCACGTCTCGTCGTAGCGCCAGTCGACGATCCAGCCCTCCGGGTCGGGGTCGACGCGGTTGGCGTGCAGCTCGACCTCCAGGCCTTCCCGCTCCAGGATCGGCTCGATCAGCTCGTGGAAGCCGCTCGAGACGATGACGAGGCGCCAGCCGCGCTCGTGCGCCAGGGCGACCAGCCGGTCGAAGCCTGGTCGGATCTCGACGTTCTCGAGCTCCCAGTCGACAACCTCGTCGAGCGGCCTCCGTACGGGCCGGAACTCGCGCGTGATCACCTCGCGCAGGCTCAGGCGGCCCTCGTCGAGACCGTCATCGACCTCCTGGTAGACCTCGGGATCGCCGAACGTGCTCGCGATCGTGTCGAGGAGATCGGTCTTCGTGACGGTGCCGTCGAAATCGACGACGATCGTGCGGTCGCTCAAAAGTGGCTCGTGACCCCCGCGGGATCCTCGTCTGCGACCGTCCCGCCCTGCGGGTCCTCGAGCCAGGAGTACGCGTAGCTCGGCTCGTCCCTGCCGCGCGCGAGCTCGGTCAGCCGCAGCGGATGGAACGTGTCGCACATGACCGCCAGCTCGTGGGTCTCGGTCATCCCGAGCGACTTCTCGGCGAGACCGGGATGCGGGCCATGCGGGATCCCGGACGGGTGCAGCGTCACCGAGCCGATCTCGATGCCCTTCCGCGAGGAGAAGTTCCCGTCGACGTAATAGATCATCTCCTCGCTGTTCAGGTTCGAGTGGTGGTACGGGATCGG
>DAITAN010000048.1:0-10858 GCA_036824235.1 Gaiellaceae bacterium
TGAGGGGCTGCTGCCCAGGGCGTTGGGCCGCACCCACCCGAAGCACCGGACCCCGCACGTGGCCGTCCTCACGCAGGGCGCCATCGCCCTCGTGATCGTCCTCATCTTCAGGTTCGCCGGCCGGACCGGGCTCGACGTCTACTACTGGCTCGCGGTTCAGGGTGTGATCTGGATCATCCTCGTCCAGGCGCTGACGTCGCTGTCCGTCTGGGCGTACTTCCGCCGCATGCCGGCCAGCGAGCGGAGCTTCTGGAAGACCACCGTGGCGGCGTGGATCGGGTTCCTCGCCCAGGTCCTGGTGCTCTACCTCTGTTACAAGTACCTGAGCTCGCTTGCCGCCGGCGACGTGCTCTACGTCAAGGAGCTCGGTCAGATCGGGCCCTGGGGCGGGTTCGAGATCGACATCACCTGGCTCGGGATCATCGGCGTGCTCGTTCCCGTGGCCGCACTTGTCTACGCCTTCGTGCTCCGCTCCACCAGGCCCGCCAAGTACGAGTCGGCCGGTCGATTCATCAACGAGGGAGACCTCGCCTAACCGCAACGTCGTTGGAGGGGTGCCTCTCCGGCACCCCTCCATTCAGGCCTGAGCTGCGTGGAGCGCGTAGCGCAGCTGGTGCTCGAGGGGCTCGCCGGGGATCAGCACCCGGTCCAGCGCCGCCGTCCCGATCGTGAACGCCCACACGCTGCGCTGCTCGAGCGCCTGGATCCGCTCGGCCGAATCCACCGATCCGGCAGCGATCACGGGCAGCGTCGTCGCGTCGGTCACCGCTTCCACGAGCGCATCGACGTCGCCGTCGTAGCGGTACGCGAGCAGATTGATGCCGTCCACGCCGAGCGCCTCGGCACGGCGCGCGTCGTCGGCGATCTCGGAGATCGAGCCCCGCAGCAGGCAGGGATGCCCGACGATCTGTCCGACGTACGGGAAGAACTTGATGCCCGTGCCCGCGACGATCTCCTGCACGGGCTCGATCAGCGTGCCGCCGATCAGGTAGTCCGGCCCGATGTCGGCGGCGGCCCGCGCCGAAGCCAGCGTGGCCTCCTCGGTCTCGGACACGACCTCGAGATGGGTCGTGTGCCCGTTCGCCTTGATGTCGGCCAGCAGGCCCTGGAGCTCGTCGCGCGGCAGGCCAACGTCCTTGCAGCCGACGTGCCGCACCCCCGTCGACGCGATCGACGCGTACACGTCGCGCGCATCGGCGAGCGTCTCGTCGTCGCGGGTGAGCATGAAGATGAACTCGATCACTGCGCCCCCAAGTTGTCAGACAACTTCGCTATCGTAACCAACCGTGCGAGCGGCGATCTGGGACGGGCCGGGCGAGATGTCCATCGGAGACGTGGCGGACGCGTCGTGCCCAGCGGCCGGTGTGCTTCTTCGGGTCACTGCCTGCGGCATCTGCGGGACCGATGTCCGCACGTTCTACAACGGCGACCGGCGCGTCACCGCCCCCTGGGTCCTCGGTCACGAGATCAGCGGCGAGCTGATCGAGATCGGCGCGGCAGCAGCCGAGGAGGTCGCCCAGTCGGGCCTTTCGATCGGCGACCGCGTCCACTGCATCTCGACGCTTTGGTGCGGGCGCTGCCGCCTGTGCCGCTCGGGCAACGAGCACCTCTGCGTCAACGGCGAGTTGATGGGCTTCGATCACCAGGGCGCCTATGCCGAGACGGTGGCGATCCCGCAGATCGCGCTGAAGAACCTCTTCCGGATCCCCGACGGCCTCTCCGACGCCCACGCGACCTTCGCCGACCCGCTCTCGGACGCGATCTGCGGCCACAAGGACATCGCCGTCTCGCTCGACGACACGGTCGTGGTGATCGGCGCCGGGCCGGTCGGCACCGCGCACGCCCTCATCGCCCGGCTCGAGGGCGCCGGGCGCGTGCTGATGCTGGAGACCGCCGCGCCGCGCCTCGAGCTTGCGCGAGACATCCTCGGTGACGACCGGATGAGCTACGTCGACACGTCCTCCGCCGACGACGTCAAGGCCGTTCGGGAAGCGACCGACGGGATCGGCGCCGACGTCGTGATCGTCGCGTGCTCCTGCGACGTCGCGCAGGAGCAGGCGATGGAGATGGCGGCGCCGCGCGGGCGGGTGCTCTTCTTCGGCGGTCTGCCGAAGGGCACGACGCACATGCGGTTCCCGTCCAACATCCTCCACTACCAGGAGGTGCAGGTGCACGGGTCCTACGCCTCCCGGCACCGTGACCAGGTTCAGGCACTGGACATGCTGGCCAACGACCTCGGCGGGATCCGCCGCGTCGTCTCCGACGTGGTCGACCTCGATGCCACGCCGGACGCGTTTCCCCGGATTCGCTCCGGCGAGGTGCTGAAGGTCGTCGTCAGCCCCTGAGCTGTGAGTGCGAACGCCCGCCGCCCGCTGAGCCACTCGGTCGTCAGGGCGCTGCGCGAGCGGATCGTCGCGCAGGGGCTGGAGCCGGGAGACCGGCTGCCGAGCGAGCCCGAGCTGGCGCGCAGCCTCGGCGTCTCGCGATCGTCGCTCCGCGAAGGCATCGCGCTGCTCGAGGAGGACGGCGTCGTTCGCCGTCTGCACGGGTCGGGCACGTATGTTTCCCACCGCCCCGGCGTGCGCAACGACCTCAGCCGCAACTTTGCCGTCTCGTCCATGATCGCGGCGATGGGGGTGGAGCCGGGCACGGTCGGTGAGGAATGCATTTCGGAAGGCGCCCCCACGGACGTGGCGTCCGCGCTGGGCGTTGCCGCAGGGACCCCGGTCTGGTCACTGCGCCGGGTTCGAACCGCTGCCGGCCGGCGGGTGGTCGACTCGACGGACTGGTGCCGGGCCGACGTGCTGCCGCTCGAGGCAATGTCCGCGCTCGCAGGAGGCTCGATCTACGCGGCGCTGGCGGAGCGCGGATTGCCCATCCACCATGGCGTCGCCACGATCACCCCGGCCATAGCGGGAGGTGACGTGGCCCGGCGGCTCCGCGTGAGCCCGGGAACGCTGCTGATCACCCTCTTCCAGCTCGACAGCACGGCGGACGGCACGGTCGTGTTGGTCTCCCGGGAGCACCACCTGGCGGATGCGTTTGAGGTCACCGTCTACCGGCGCGGACCGGGCGACGAGCCCGAGGTTGCCGAGTGACTCGCGAGCTCGTGGTCGGAGTAGACGTCGGCTCGCAGGGCACCTGTGCGCAGGCGATCGCCCCGGACGGCGAGCACGTCGCGACGGCCTACGTGCCCCACACGCTCTCGTACCCCCAGCCCGGATGGGCCGAGCAGGACCCGCGCCAGTGGCTGGGGGCGGTCGCCCAAGCGCTTGCCGAGGTGCGCCGGGCCGTGAACGGGGCCGCCCTGCGCGCGGTTGCGTTCGGCTCGCAGCTGGACGGCCTTGTCGCCGCGGACGCAGCCGGAGAGCCGCTGGGGCCCGCGCTGATCTGGATGGATCGTCGCGCGGCGGCTGAATGCGACCTCGCCGCCGAGAGGATCGACCCCGCGAGGCTCCGGCAGCTGACCGGCTGCAACCTCGATCCGAGCCATGTGGCCGCCAAGATCGCCTGGCTCGCCGAGCACCGCGCCGACCAGCACGCCGAAGCGCGGTGGTTCCTCCTGCCCGGCTCCTTCGTCGCCTGGCATGCCTCCGGGGAGGTGGCGGTCGACCCCTCGAACGCCTCGTCGTCGATGCTCTTCGACGTCGGAAGCGGGGATTGGTCGCGCGAGGTGTGTGGCGCCTTTGAGGTGGATGTGGAGCTGCTTGCCGACATCCATCCGGCGCACGCCGTGCTGGGCCCCGTGGCGCCCTGGCTGAGGGACGCGGCCGGGCTCGATCCATCCACCCAGGTGGTGCTGGGCTGCGGCGACGACATGGCGGCGACGCTCGGCGCGGGAGTGTTCGAGCCCGGCGTTGTCTGCGACGTGATGGGGACAGCCGAGCCCGTGTGCGCCGTCGTGCCCGGTCCCGTGCTCGACCCCGACGGCGTGACGGAGCTACATCCCCACGCGGCCCCCGGGGGCTGGCTGCTCGAGAATCCCGGCTGGCTGTCGGGCGGGGCCTACCGCTGGTTCCGCGACGAGCTCGGATCCGTGGAGGCGGCCAGGGCGGCGGCGACCGGCGCCGATGTCTACGAGCTCCTGAACGCCCTCGCCGAGGGCGCGCCCGCCGGTGCGGAAGGGGTTCTGTGGGTGCCTGCGCTCGCGGGGGCCACAACGCCGGAATGGAACGCCGCTGCTCGGGCGGGGTGGTTCGGCCTCGCAGCAGCCCACAGCCGCTCCCATCTCGCGCGGGCATTGCTGGAGGGAAACGCTTTCGCGTTGCGCGACGTGCTCGAGGCCATTCAGGCGGCGGGCCAGCAGACGACCGAGCTGGTCTGCGTCGCCGGCGGGGCACGAGGCGATCTCTTGCGGCAGATTCGCGCGGACGTGACCGGATTGCCCGTCACCCGGCCGGACGACGTCGAGACCACCGCGCGGGGCGCTGGGATGCTGGCGGCTGCGGGGGCGGAACTGCACGCCGACGTGCCCTCGGCAAGTCGCGTCATGGCGGGGGCCCGATCCGAGCCGCTGCTGCCGCGTGCCGAGTACCGGGAGATCTACGAGGAGCTGTACCAGCGTCATCGGGCGCTCTACGCAGCGCTGCGGCCGCTGTTCTCTTCCCAGAGCACTCCGCGTCCCGATTGAAATCCTGCGCGCGTTCGATTCCCGCGGCCTCCATCTGCTGGCTTCGGCGGCCGGTATGGTCGCTCGGCAATGCCCAGTGACGTGAACGTGATGCTGCGCCGGGGCGGCCGGCAGGACGCGAGTGACGTTGCCGAGATCTGGCGTCTCGGATGGCGGGACGGACACCTCGGGCTCGTCCCCGACGAGTTGGCCGAGGTCCGGACGGAGGAATCGTTCCGATCCCGCGCCGCTGAGCGGGTCGACGAGATGACGGTGGCGGTCGTGGACGGCGAGGTCGCGGGCTTCGTCCTCGTGGTGGGCGCCGAGGTCGAGCAGGTCTACGTCTCGGGCGACTACCGTGGGAGAGGTGTCGCCGATGCGCTCCTGCTCGAGGCCGAGCGACAGGTGCTGGCGAACGGACATGCCGAGGCCTGGCTCGCCGTCGTCGCGGGCAATGGGCGCGCCCGTGCATTCTACGAGCGCGCCGGCTGGCGGGACGAGGGGCCCTTCGACTACACAGCCGCCACCGAGGACGGGCCGATCGCCGTGCCGTGCCATCGGTACACGAAGCACGTGGCCGCCTGAACGCCTAGTCGGTCCGCGCCCCGGGCTCCGGCGGTAGCGAATCGGGCCGGTACCGCTTCCAGGTCACCCCGGCCAGGAGGCCGATGACGAGCGTCGGCACCATCGTCATGACGCGGTACACGAGCACGGCCGCGACGACCTCCACCTGGCTTCCGCCGAAGCCCACGAGCGCGGTTGTGAGGCCCAGCTCGACCACTCCGAGCCCGCCCGGGGTGATCGGGATCGAGCCGAGCAGGCGGACGAGAGCCCACGCGGCGAACGCCTCCACCGCGCTCACCTCGCCGCCGGAGACGCCCAGGGTCCGGAGCGACACGAGGAGGACGAGAAAAACCGTTAGCTGGCCGGCGAGCGTCGCGAGCGTGAGGACGTGCCAGCGACTCCTGAGGAGGCGGTTCGTCCGGCCCCGGAAGCGGACGAACGACTCTCCGTCCCAGCGCACCGGCCCCTTCCGGATCAACCCCCGCGCCCACGAGACGCCCCGCGCGGCAAGGTCGCCGATCCGCCGTGCGAGCCTGGGCGTGCTCAGGCCGGCGGAGAAAGCCACCACGACGGTGACGAAGATCGCCAGGCCGACGACGGCGATCGTGTCGAGGGCGGCATGCCCGTCGCCGCTCAGGGCGAGGAGCGCCAGCGCGACCGTCGGAAAGGCAAGCATGGCGAGCTGGTTCCAGAGGCCGGTCACGGCTACGGCGAGGCCGACCGCGGAGCCGGCGAAGCCCCAGGCGCGGAGCATCGCGTACGACAGCGCCATCCCGACGGCCACTCCTGCCGGAGCGACGTAGGTCGAGGCCGTCGAGGCCTGTGTGACGACGAACGCCTGGCGGAAGCGGAGGCCGGGCAGCGCCGCCATCCACGGCGGCGCGAACGTGGCGAGATTCAAGAGCGTCGCCCCGAGCAGGAGGGCGATGTCCGTCCACGAGAGTGACTTGACGACGTCCCAGACGTCGCGGTAGTCCGCGATGCGGGGGAGGACGAAGACGAACGTCGCGACCACGACTGCGATCGCGACACCGCCTCCGAGTAGGTGCCGTGGAGCGACCCTCTTCCGGCTAGGCGCGGCCACCGTAGGTGATTGTGACCTCCTGCCCCGTCCCGCTGCAGGGTTGCGGCTCGAGCCTGGGCGGGCCCTCCTCGGTCGGCACGGGGCGCGGGCGGAGGAGCACCGCGCCCAGCACCGCCGCCGTGACGGCAAAGAGCGCGCCGACGAAGAAGGCCAAGTGGTAGCCGCCGGTGAGCGCGGCGAGCTGGCCCTCACCGGAAGCCAACAGCGTGTCCGTTCGCGACGCCGCGAGGCTCGCGAGGACCGCCAGGCCCAGGGCGCCGCCCATCATGAACGACGTGTTGACGACGCCGGAGGCGAGGCCGGCGTCCTCAGGCTTGACGTCGTTCATGGCGGCGAGGAGCACCGGGTTGAAGGCCATGCCGGCGCCGAGACCCAGCAGGAGCATCGCGGGCAGGACGTCGACGACGAAGGTGCCGTCGACGGGGGCGCGGGCGAACAGGGCCAGGCCGAGCCCGGCAAGCAGCAGCCCGACGGCGAGCGGCGGCCTGATGCCGAACCGCATGACGAGCTTGGCCGAGAGGCCGATCGAGAGCGCGCCCATGATCAGGTTCCCCGGGAGGAAGGCGAGGCCGACCTCGAGCGGGCTGTAGCCGAGCACGAGCTGGAGGTAGAGGGCCGAGAGGAAGAACCAGGCGAACATCGCGGCGCTCCACAGCACGCCCACCACGTTCGCGGTCGAGAGGTTGCGAAGCCGGAAGAGCGAGAGCGGCATGAGGGGCGAGCTGGTACGCGTCTCTATCACCAGGAAGACCGCGAACAGCGCCCCGGCCAGTGCCAGCAGGCCGAGCGTGCGTCCGGTCAGCCAGCCCACGCCGTTGCCGTTCACGATCGCGTAGACGGCGATCATGAGCGACCCCGTTACGGTGACGGCGCCCGCGACGTCGAGCCGCTTGGCGCCGGTCGGGACGCGCGCGGACGGGATCATGGTTAGCGAGAGCGCGACGACCGCGATCCCGACCGGGACGTTGACCAGGAAGATCCAGTGCCAGTCGAGGACGTCGGTGAGGATCCCGCCGAGGAGCACGCCGAGCGACCCGCCGCCGGAGGCGACGAAGCCGAAGACGCCCATGGCCTTCGCCCGCTCGGCCGGCTCCGTGAAGAGGGTCATCATGAGCGAGAGCGCGACCGCGGAGACGACGGCCCCGCCGAACCCCTGCACGGCACGCGCGACGATGAGCATCTCCTGCGAGGTCGCAAAGCCGCAGAGGGCGGAGGCGAGCGTGAAGACGGCGATCCCGATCAGGAACAGCCGCCGATGGCCGAAGAGGTCGCCCAGGCGGCCGCCGAGGAGGAGAAAGCCGCCGAACGTGATCAGGTACGCGTTGACGACCCAGGCGAGGGACGCCTCGGAGAAGCCGAGGTCCTCCCGGATCGACGGCAGCGCGACGCCCACGATGGTGACGTCGAGGACGATCATCAGGTCCCCGAGACAGAGGACGAAGAGCGCGAGCCAGCGGGCTCGGGAATCCATCGAGTTCATGACTGCGTCCTTTCGCGGAACGTCGCTTTCGAGGGGTAAGACCCGTACCGGGCGGAAAGCTCATCGGTCTCGTAGGATCTCGCCGCCGACGCCCCTGCCGGGTGCGGGGGCGCGCACGACCCATGGGGGGTTGACGTGAGAAGGCGCAGGCAGATCTTTCCAGTCTCCGCGGTCGGACTGGCACTCGTGATGCTGACGCTGTCCGGGAGTGCGCTCTCGAGCCAAACGACGCTCGACGCCGCGTCCGCGCAGGAGGCGCAGGTCGAGGTGGCGGAGGACTTCAAGCTGATCGGGCACAGCCCGCTGCTCAACCGGGGTATGAACTCGGCTGCGGCGATCTACGAGAACTACCTCTACGTCGGGAGCCGCACCGATGGCTCAGGCTCGCACGCGAACGCGGGCGTGCTCGTGGTCGACATCGAGGATCCCTCCTCGCCGCAGGTCGTCCACGAGATCGGCCCGCCGCTGCACGGGATCCCGGGCGAGACCTCGCGTGAGCTGCGCGTTTGGCCCGAGCAGCAGCTCCTGCTCGTGCTCAGCATGAGCTGCGACATCCCGACGCACGGGTGCAGCGGCGCCTCGGTGATGCCGCGCGTCCGCTTCTACGACATCGCGGGCGCGAAGGCCGCGGCGCCGGAGCTCGTCGCCACGTACATGCCGTCGCGTATGCCGCACGAGATGTACCTCTGGACCGACGGCCCGGACCGAGCGCTCCTCTACCTCTCGACGTGGAAGGCGGGGGCGACGGGATCCGACCTGATCGTCACCGACATCAGCCGTGCGCGCCTGGGCGTCACGCCGGAGATCGCGCAGTGGAACGGGAACTCGCTCTTCAGCGCGCAGTTCCGCAGTCAGAACGTTGTGCGGCTGCACTCGATGGGCGTCTCCGAAGACGGGAAACGCACGTACATCGCCTACCAGGGTGCCGGCATGTTCGTCCTCGACTCGAGCCAGCTCGCCGACGGCGTCGAGAACCCGCAGCTCCAGCTCCTGACGCCGGTCGGGAGCCAGCCGATCTGGGGGAACCCGGGCGCGCACTCGGCGATCAAGGTCCCGGGCCGCGACCTCGTGCTCGCCACCGACGAGGTCTACGGCAACCGGCCCGGCGGCGGCTTCCAGAGTCGCGGCTGCCCGTGGGGCTGGACGAGGCTGATCGACATCTCGAACGAGGCGGCGCCGCAGATCGTCGGCGAGTACAAGATCCGCCAGAACGAGCTCGACTACTGCTCGACGCCCGACGGCCAGGATCCGCAGAACACGTGGTTCACGAGCTACTCGTCGCACAACCCGACGGTGCTCGAGGACTTGGCGTTCATCACGTGGCACTCGGGCGGGCTCCACGCGATCTCGCTGGAGGACCCGACCAATCCGACCCGCCTCGGGCTCTACCTGCCCGAGCCGCTGGCGGACGTGGTCACTGAAGACCCGGTGCTGAGCTCCGGTCGCCCCAAGGTGGTCATGTGGAGCTATCCGATCATCTACGAGGGCCTCATCTACGTCGTGGACATCCGCAACGGGCTCTACGTGCTCCGGTACACGGGGCCCGGAGCCAAGACCGTGCGCAACACCCGGTTCCTCGAAGGCAGCTCGAACGTCGTGCTCCTCGAGTGGAGCGGCTTCCTCGCGACCTTCAAGGACGCGCCGTTCCTGAACAAGGCGCAGTCCGAGAGCATCCAGCGCTTCTGGTTCCGCCTCGGTGGCGACTATGGCCTGGACGTCCTGCACGGCACGCCGTCCTCGCGGCGGATCGACTGCACGACGTTCGAGCCCCTCGGACCGTACGAAGCCGCCGAGACGCCGAGCTGGGACGCGCTCAGCTACCAGGCGCACACCGGCCGCTACTCCTTCCCCTGGCGGACGACGAGCGACTACGCGGGAACCTGCCGCGAGTTCGTCCTCACGCTGAGGGACGGGACGTCGCACTCGGCCTACCTCGAGTTCGTCAAGTAGCGCTGCTGAGCGAGCGCTCGGCCTGTCCGGGCGCTCCCTCCGAACCATGCGGGCCTAGAACCTCGACCAGAACGAAGCGCTCGGTCCGCTCGACGACCTCACCGTGGGACTCGTGTCCTTGGGAGACAACGACGACATCGGGGTAGGAGCGGACGTACTCGTACTCGGCGGGTGTGAGGTCGATCGTCTCGAGGCATCCGTCCTGCCGACACTCGCACAGGTATTTCGTCCGGTCGGTCCAGGGAATCTGAACCTGGCTGAGCGAGAGGTCCCGCAGGCGTTGGTTGACGTCTCGGAAGAGAAGCTGATTCCGGGTAAAACGGTCGCGGGGGGTCATGCTGGCTCGCCTCCGGGGTGGCGTCGCAGTGCTAACCTATGTTGAAACGCCGACAAGAAAATCACGACAGATAATCACCGAAACGTAATATACGAAACCTAAGTCGCCTATGTCAACGCCCGAGAGGTCCTGGAAGTTCGTCACCAACCACACCCAGGTGCTCCTCTCGATCGCTCGAGACGGGGACGTCCGCATGCGCGACATCGCCGAGACGGTCGGAATCACCGAGCGGGCCGCCCAGCGGATCGTGGCCGAGCTCATCGAGACGGGCTACGTGTCTCGCGAGCGCGTCGGTCGACGCAACCACTACGCGGTCAACCCGGAGCTCAAGATGCGCCATCCCTCACAGCGAGATCACGAGGTGGGTGGACTGCTAGACCTCCTGCAGCTGCCCGACCGGCCCGGGTCACCCGGTCCGTAGCGATCGACACCTCCGGGAACGTCTCGGCACCTAGCAACGAGATCCTCTTCAACTGCTGAGCCCGGCATCGAGCGCCGAGCCCGCCACCCGCGCGGGCGCGGCGCTCAGCTCGGCAGCGGCGGGCGCGTCGTTCCCTACGTGCCAGGGCGCAACTCTGGACAAGCAGTAGGTAACGAACGATGATCAGACAGTGGGGACCTGCGTTTGCGGCAACGCCATTCGTCGGCCTTCGGGGACGACCCGGATGCTGCTGCTCTGCGCAGTCCTGACGGCCGTTCTCGGGCTCGCCGTCGAGGCGCGGGCGGCGGTCACGGCCTCGGTCGCACGCGGGACGCTGACTGTGACCAGCGGCGCTCCCAGCGAGCGGATCGCGCTGCGCGCGGCCTCGGGCGGGCGTCTCGTCGTCGACGTGG
>DAITAN010000393.1:0-2519 GCA_036824235.1 Gaiellaceae bacterium
TCCGCTCGCCCGCGCCCAGGACGACCGGGTGGATGACAAGGCGGTACTCGTCGATGAAGGTCTCGACGAGGTCGGTGAGCTCCGCGTCGCCGAGCGCGCGCAGCGTCGCCTGCTGGCTCTGCTCGGGAAGCCGCTCGTCGACGGTCTCCCGGGCACGTTGCAACGCGCTGTTCACGGAGGCGACGGTGGTGTCGAGCGCCTCGGCCACCTCCTTGGCAGAGAAGCCGAGCACCTCCCGCAGGATCAACGCAGCGCGCTGGTTCGGCGGCAGGTGCTGGAGCGCGGCGACGTAGGCGAGCTCGACGCTCTCGAGGAGCTCGTACCGCGCGTCCGGTGCGGCGAACCCGTCCTCGACGGCGAGCTCCTCGTCGGGGTACGGCTCCACCCACACGGACTCGACGAGGGGCTCGCCGGGTGTCGAATGCGGGTCGACCGAGGGCCCGTAGTCGATCGGGAGCACCCGCTTCGGGCGCTTCTCGATCGCGTTCAGGCAGGTGTTCGTCGCGATCGTGTAGAGCCAGGAGCGGAGCGAGCTGCGGCCCTCGAAGCGGCCGATCGCCTTCCAGGCCCGCAGCAGCGTCTCCTGCAGCGCGTCCTCGGCGTCGTGCACGGAGCCGAGCATGCGATAGCAGTGCGCATGGAGCTCGCGGCGGTGCGGCTCGACGAGGCGGCTGAACGCGTCTTCGTCGCCGCTGCCTGCCGCTTCGAGCAGCTCCCGTTCCTGCGGCGTCGGGCCTGTCGACGTGGTCCGCATCCCGCGCCAGCCTATCTGTCGCGACCACCGATGAATTTGCGCGGTCACAAGGGTCTTAGGAGGTGACACGTGCTTCAACTCACCTCGCAACCCGTCGTCCACCTGGAGCTCCACACGGGGGACCTGACGAAGGCAGAGCTGCTCTACGCGCAGCTCTGCGGCTGGCGCGCGGAGCGAATCGAAGCCGGCAGCGGGTCGTACGTCGCGCTGGAGCTCGGCCCCGCCTTCGGCGGCGGCATCGTCCAGTGCGAGGCCGAGCGGCCGGTCTGGCTCCCCTACGTGGAGGTCGACTGCATCCGCCGCGCGACGGACCGGGCGCGCGCTCTGGGCGCGGCCGTGCTCGTCGAGCCACGCGAAGGACCGGTCGGATGGCGTAGCGTCATCGCAACACCGGCCGGCGGCGAGATCGCGTTCTGGCAGCCGAAACGATAGGAGGGCTCATGGGAAAGGTCGTCTTCGACATCAGCGTTTCGCTCGACGGGTTCGTCGCGGGGCCGGACGACGGCCCGGAGCTGGGTCTCGGCGTTGGAGGCGAGCGCCTGCACGACTGGGTCGTCGAGCTCGAGAGCTGGCGCGGTCCACACGGCCTCGAGGGCGGCGAGACGAACGCGAGCTCCGAGATCGTCGAGGGCATGAGCTCCGGCGGCGCGCACGTCGTCGGGAAGCGGATGTTCGACAACGCACACGGCTGGGGCGACGAGCCGCCGTTCCACAAGCCGGTCTTCGTCTTGACGCACACAGCGCGGGAGCCGCTCACGAAGGGCGACACGACCTTCACGTTCGTCACGGACGGGATCGAGAGCGCGGTCGCGCAGGCGAAGGAGGCCGCAGGCGATGCTGATGTGAGTATCGGCGGCGGTGCAAGCACTGCCCAACAGGCCTTGAAGGCCGGGCTCGTGGATGAGGTCGGGCTCACCTTCGCGCCGGTTTTCCTCGGCGGCGGCGTGCGCCTCTTCGAGAACCTCGGGCCCGACGATCTCGAGCTCGAGCTCGTTCGGGTGATCGAAGGACCCAAGGCGACGCACATCAAGTATCGCGTCGTCAAGTAAGCCGCTGGCGGTTGCGGCCGCCGCGTAGCATCATCGCTCCATGAGCGCGCCCGCCGCTGCCGCCGGGACGCCGACGTTGCGAATTCGCGGGACGTCGTATCCCGTCCTGCTGCCAAAGCTCTCCGATCCGCGCCTTCACCTCGCCGCGGTCATCGTCTCGCTGCAGGTGCTGGGGCAGGTCGCGTTCGAGTTCCGCCTCTCGATCGCCCAGATCCTCGTCTCCCTGCTGACCTGCGCGGTGCTCGAGGTCGGCATCGCCTTCCGGCGCCAGCACGTGCTCATGTGGCCGGCGAGTGCGCTTCTGACCGGCAACGGCGTCGCGTTCATCCTCCGCGTCCCGGGCACCGAGCACGGGGACTGGTGGAGCATGCACGGTTGGTGGATCTTCGCGGCCACGTCCGCGGTCGCGCTCCTTTCCAAGTACCTGATCCATTTCCGCGGCCGGCACGTCTTCAACCCGTCGAACTTCGGCCTCGTCCTCGCGTTCCTGATCCTGGGCTCGAGCCGCGCCGACCCGCTCGAGTTCTGGTGGGGGCCGATGTCAGCCCGGATGGCGCTGGCGCTCGCGATCATCGTCGTGGGCGGCCTCGTCATCCTCTCGCGCCTGCGGCTGCTGGCGATCGCGGTGGCCTTCTGGCTCGCGTTCGCGGCCGGCATCGCCGTGCTCGCCGCCAGCGGCCATGCCATGACCGCGCGCTGGCACCTCGGGCCGGTCA
>DAITAN010000394.1:0-2498 GCA_036824235.1 Gaiellaceae bacterium
CGCCGCGCAGGTGCTCGTCTACGCGGGCGCCGTCGTGGTCATGTTCCTCTTCGTCATCGCCTACCTGGGCGGGCGCGCCGACGCGCCGTGGGCCGGAGGCCCGACGCTGCAGGCCGCCGCGGCGGTCGTGGCGGCAGCTGCGATCGCGCTCGAGGTCATCGTCGTCATCGCGCTGAAGGCCGACGAGACGCTGAGCACCACCGCCGACGTCGGGGAGTCGTTCGGCTCGCCGGCCGAGATCGGCACGCTCTTCCTCTCCGACCACTTGCTCGCCTTCGAGGTGACCTCCATCGTCTTGCTGGTCGCCGCGGTGGGCGGCGTCATCCTCGGAAGCTCGATGCCGAAGGAGACCGACGGCTAGATGCTCGGGCCGGGGATCGCCTCCTACCTCATCCTCTCGGTCGTTCTCTTCGCGACCGGCGCGTTCGGCGTGCTCATCCGCCGCAGCCCGCTGATCATCCTGCTCGCCCTCGAGATCATGCTCAACGCCGGAAACCTCGCGCTCATCGCCTTCGCGCGCCAGCACGGCAACGGAGACGGGCAGATCTTCGCCCTCACGGTCATGGTCGTCGCGGCCGCCGAGGCCGTTCTCGGGCTGGGGCTGATCGTCGCGGTCTCCCGCAAGCGGGTCGAGCTGGATGTCGACACCCTCACCTCGCTGCGGGGCTGACGCGTGCGGATCTCGCTGATCATGGCGCCGTACAACCTCGGCCACGAGGGCATCGGCGTGGGCGCCGGCCCCGATCGGCTGCTCGACGAACACGCGGTCGAAGCCCTCCAGGACGCAGGGCACGAAGTCGCCGTCGTCAAAGTCGAGCCGCAGGCGGAGGAGACCAACGAGATCGGCGCGGCGTTCGAGATCGTCCGTCGCGTGTCCGGCGCGGTCACCCAGGCTGTCGAGGACGGCGCATTCCCGATCGTGCTCTCCGGGAACTGCTTCAGCTCGATCGGCATCGTCGCCGGGCTCGGCCGGGACGTCGGCGTGGTCTGGCTCGACGCGCATCCCGACTTCAACACGCCTGACGGCTCGCTGAGCGGCTTCGCGGACGGGATGGGGCTCTCGGTCCTCACCGGGACGAGCTGGAAGACGCTTCGCGAGACCGTGCCCGGCTACCGGACTGTCCCGGAGGCAAACGTCGTCCTCGTCGGGATCCGGGACATCGACGCGGGAGAGAAGGAGCGGCTGGCGAGGTCCGAGATCCAGGTCGTGGAGCCGGCAAACGCGGCCGAGGCGATCGAGGCGGCGGTCGACCGCCTGAGGGAGCGCGTCGAGGACGTCTACCTGCACGTGGACCTCGACGTGCTGGACACCTCGGAAGGCCTCGTCAACGCGTACTCGGCGCCGGACGGCCTTACGGCCGACGCCGTCGAGCGAGTCGTGAGCGCCGTAACCGGAGGGCTCACGGTGCGCGCCGCGGCGCTGACCGCCTACGACCCGGCGGTTGACGCCGACGGCAGGATCCCGCCGATCGCCAACCGGCTCCTGTCCCGCATCGCCGCCGAGGCTCCGGTGGCGGCGTGAACGTCCTCGCCTGGACGGCGCTGTTCGCGCCCGCGGTTGCCGTCGTGGTGATCGCGCTCGTGGGCGGCAGGATCACGAGCTTCGGCGCGGGGGTGATCGCCACCGCCGCGACCGGCTTCTCGTTCCTCTGCACCCTCGCGAGCTTCTTCGAGCTGCTCGGCCGCGAGCCTGAGGAACGCTCGCAGGTGTCGACTGCCTGGACCTGGCTGACCGCAGGCGACCTGCGCTTCGGCGCCGAGATCCTGATCGATCCGCTCTCGGTCTTCATGATGCTGGTCGTCTCCGGCGTCGGCTTCCTCATCCTCGCCTACGCGATCGGCTACATGCACGGCGACGAGGAGGAGACTCGCTACCACGCCTACAAGGCGCTCTTCGTCTTCTCCATGCTCCTGCTCGTCCAGGCGGGGAACTTCCTGCTGCTCCTGGCCGGCTGGGGCATGGTCGGCCTCTCGTCCTACCTGCTGATCAACTACTGGCACCGCCGGCGCGAGGCAGTGGCGGCCGGCAAGAAGGCCTTCATCATGAACGCCGTCGGCGACGCGACCTTCGCGCTCGCGCTCTTCATCCTCATCCAGCAGATCGGGGCCCTGGACTTCGCGACGGTGTTCGCAGCGGCGCCGGAAGCGCTCGGCGAGAACTCGACGCTCGCCGTGCTGGTGGCGCTCGGGCTGCTCGGCGGCGCCGTGGCCAAGTCGGCGCAGATCCCGCTCCACACGTGGCTTCCCGACGCGATGGAGGGCCCGACGCCGGTCAGCGCACTCATTCACGCGGCGACGATGGTGACTGCCGGCGTCTACCTGATCGTCCGAACGAGCCCGCTCTTCGAGCTCGCCGTGGACGTGCGCGACCTCGCGGGCGTGCTGGGCGCGGTGACCCTGCTCGTCGCCGGACTCGTCGCGCTCGTCCAGACCGACATCAAACGCGTGATCGCGTACTCGACGATGAGCCAGATCGGCTACATGTTCGTCGGCGTCGG
>DAITAN010000395.1:0-2496 GCA_036824235.1 Gaiellaceae bacterium
GCGTCCGCCAGGCCGAGCGCGGCGAAACGCCCTAGCGCGAGGCCGCCCAGTCGGCGGGCACGTCGCCGCCGCCCTCCTCGCTCACCCTCGCGCCGAAGCGGATGAGCGCCGGGTGCGGCGAGATCTTGCCGGCCGCGAGCGACTCGCCCTGGTGAAAGGTCGTTGCCCGCTCGAGCAGGCTGCGCGGGACGAACGAGAAGACGTCGCCGACGAAGCCGAGGTCGGCGGTCGAGTTCATGCGCATCAGGAGCAGGTTGTCGCACTGGGAGAGGACGTTCTCGTGCACCTTCTGCGGCCGCTGTGTGGAGACGAGGAGGTAGAGCCCGAACTTCCGTCCCTCGCCCGCGATTCGCACAGCGTGCTCGGTCGCGATCGCCGTCAGTGGATCCTCCGCCTCCTGAGGGCAGACGTTGTGCGCCTCGTCGATGACGATCAGCACGGGCGTCCTGTCAGTGCGCCGCTCCCAGAGCCGGCCCAGCACGGCCTCGGCGACGAGCGCCTGCTCCCCGCGCGTCCCGAGGGAACCAAGGTCGACGACCAAGCAGCGAATGCTCGGGTCGACGCAGTCGTCGAGGATCGAGCCCGCCTGTCCGGCCGACCAGACGCCCCAGCGCAGGACACCGAGGTTCTGCGCGCGCAGAAGCAGCCTTCGTGCATCCGGCGAGTCGGACTGGGCCCAGTCCTCGATCCGCGACGGGCGCCAGTCGGCAAGCGCCTCGCTCAGGACCGCGTACTCGTCGCGATCGGCGATCGGATCGAGCCGCAGCAGCGCGGCTTGCGCAGCCGGGCCGAGCTCCGGGAAGCTCAGGTGGAGTCGATCCTCGGACTCCGCCGACCTCACCGCCACACCGCTCGCGGCCTGCCCGTAGCGCGACGCCAGCTCGGCGTCCGCACCGTCGCGCACGTCGGCGAGCCTCACGAAGTCGGAGTTCGGATCGAGAATCACGACGCGCAGGTCGGTCTCGAGCAGCAGCCGCTCGAGCACGAGCCCAAGTGAATAGGTCTTGCCGGAGCCGGACTGGCCACACAGGAATGTGTGGCGATCGAAGCCCCCGGCGTCGAGCGCGTAGGGGACGCCGTCCGCGAGGATGAGCCCGCCGATCTCCAGGGCTGCCCGATTTGGCCGAGTCTCTTCGAGCCAAGCAGCGACCTCGTCCGGGGTCGCCGGACGGACCGGCGCATCGTGGAACGGGGCGCCATCTCCTTTCAGCACGACTCCCTCACCTCGAGCGTGACGGAGGATCATCCTGCTGCGCGCCTCGGCGCCCTCGTCGAGCGAGACTGCGAGATCCGGCCCTTCGGCGGTGGCGGCCTCGAGCGTGATCACCTGCCCGAGCGTGCCCCCGCCGAGGTCGACATAGCCGCCGGCCTGAAGCGCGAGCCCGTCTAGGGAGGTCTGGAACTCGAAGCGACGTCCGTCGACGGACGTCGCCACCGGAACGATGGCCCGCTCGAGGTCGTGTCGGAGCGTCCGGTACTCGCCGAGCTTGCGGTCGAGCTCTCCGTCGCTCGTGCTCACGCGACCTCGCTGCACTCGTCGATCGGAACCTCGAGTCCGGTCCCCTCCTCGATCTCGACGGTGCAGACGTCCTCGAGCACCTTGTAGCCGGTGACGAGGCCCTCGCCGTGCGGCGTCGTCACGCGCCGGCCGACTCTGGGGGCCCGGTCGCGGAAGCTCTTGTAGAGCGGGTGCTCGAACGCGAGGCAGCAGCGAAGGCGGCCGCACAGGCCGGTGATCCGCCCGGAGCTCATGGGCAGGTCCTGATCCTTTGCCATCCGCAGCGTGATCGGCTGCTCGTGGGTGGGGAAGCGCCGCGAGCACTGCATGCCGCCGCAGAGCCCGTTGTCCCCGCAAAGGCGCGCGCACTCGCGCGGCCCTACCGAGCGCAGCTCAACGCGTCGGTGGAGACGCTCGCGAAGCGCGCTCTGGAGGCGCGGAGCGTTCGGGCGCTGCTCGGCCTCGTAGGAGAAGACGAGGCGCGACCCGTCGAACACAAGCTCGGCGGAGACGGGTTTGAGCGTCACGCCCTGCTCCCGGACGACGTCACGGAAGATCCGCATCGCGCGGCGGGCCTCCTCGCGGTTCTCCTCGACGGTCTCGCGGTCGACCTCGGTCGCCCGGCGCACGACGCGCTTCAACGGCACGTCCGGGCCCTCGTCCAGCTCGTGGTTCGCCTGCACGACGCGCCCGAACTCCTGGCCACGCGAGGTCTGGCACACGACCCTCTCGTTCCAGGCGAGCTCGAGCCCGCCGGGGTCGAACGAGTAGACCTTGCCGCCCGGGGAGAACACCACGCCGACCGCGACCGTCATGCCGACAGTGTGCCTCCCAGATCGCGGCGAAGTCTGACGAAGAGCGCTTCGAGCGCCAAACCCGCCTGGACGTTGAACTCGAACGACCGCCAGACGTCCCGCACGGTTGCAGCCGCCCGCTCGGCCGCCGGGCCGCGCTCGGGGACGCCGTCGGCCGACAGCTCGGCGAGCCGGTCGGAGTTC
>DAITAN010000049.1:0-10792 GCA_036824235.1 Gaiellaceae bacterium
GAGCGCGAGCCGGTCCCGCCGCTCGAGCTTGAACGAGACGCCGTCGAAGAGCACGTCGCCCGCGAACTCCTTGCGCAGGTTGGATGCGATCACCACAGCCATGTCCGTATGGTGGCACGCGCGTGTGAACCTCCGGGACCGGGGGGAAGCTCAGGTTAGGATGGCCGGTATGAGCGACACGGAGCGCTGGAGCGAGCTCGGACAGCAGCTGAGGGTCGATTCCGTCCGCGCCGCCGCGGCCGCGAATTCCGGGCATCCGACCTCGTCGATGTCAGCGGCGGACCTCATGGCAGTCCTCATCGACAAGTACCTCCGGTACGACTTCGACGATCCCGAGAACCCCGCCAACGACCACCTGATCTTCTCGAAGGGGCACGCCTCGCCGCTCGTCTACTCGATCTTCAAGGCGGTCGGGGCGATCGAAGACGAGGAGCTGCTCACGTTCCGGCAGCTCGGCAGCAGGCTCGAGGGCCACCCGACTCCGATCATCCCCTGGGTCGACGTGGCCACCGGCTCGCTCGGCCAGGGGCTGCCGATCGCAGTCGGCGTCGCCCTGGCAGGCAAGCGTCTCGACCGGCTTCCGTACCGCGTTTGGGCTCTGTGCGGCGACAGCGAGATGGCCGAAGGCTCGATGTGGGAGGCTTTCGAGCACGCGTCGTACGGCAAGCTCGACAACCTGATTGCCATCATCGACGTCAACCGGCTCGGCCAGCGCGGCGAGACGATGCACGGCTGGGATCTCGATTCGTACGTGCGCCGGGCGGAGGCTTTCGGCTGCCATGCGATCGCGATCGACGGCCACGACGTGGACGCGATCGACAAGGCTTATGAGGAGGCGCTCCAGGTGGAGGGGCAGCCCACCGTGATCGTCGCCAAAACGCTGAAGGGCAAGGGCGTGGCGGCGGTCGAGAACAAGGACGGCGCGCACGGGAAGGCGCTCGACGACCCCGAGGCAGCGATCTCGGAGCTCGGCGGCCTGCGTGACCTGAAGGTCGACGTGGTCAAGCCGGAGCGCGCGGAGCCGCACGTCTTCGCAACGGGCGCGCTCGAGCTCCCCACCTACGAGGTCGGTGAAGAGGTGGCGACGCGCAAGGCCTACGGCGACGCCCTCGCTGCCCTTGGCGCCGCCGACGGCAAGGTCGTGGCCCTCGACGGCGAGGTCTCGAACTCGACCTACGCGGAGATCTTCGCCAAGGCTCACCCCGAGCGCTTCTTCGAGATGTACATCGCCGAGCAGCAGCTCCTGGCCGCCTCGGTCGGAATGCAGGTGCGCGGGTGGAAGCCGTTCGCCTCCTCCTTCGCCGCCTTCTTCACGCGTGCGTACGACTTCATCCGCATGGCGGCCGTGAGCCGCGCGACGATCGCGATCAGCGGGTCGCACGCGGGCGTCTCCATCGGCGAGGACGGGCCGTCCCAGATGGCCCTGGAGGACCTGGCCATGATGCGCGCGGTCGGCGGTAGCACGGTGCTCTACCCGTGCGACGCCAACCAGACCGCAAAGCTTGTCGCCGCCATGTCCGAGCGCGAAGGGATCAGCTACCTGCGGACGACCCGAGGCGCGACGCCGGTCCTCTACGAGGACGACGAAGACTTCGCCGTCGGCGGCAGCCGGGTCGTCCGTGCCACCGACGAGGACGACATCACGATCGTGGCCGCGGGCATTACCGTCCACGAAGCCCTTTCCGCGGCTCAGACCCTTGCGGCCGAGGGGATCTCGGCGCGCGTCGTCGACTGCTACTCGGTGAAGCCGATCGACGTCGCGGGCCTGACGGCCGCAGCCGAGGCGACGGGAGCCGTCCTCACCGTCGAGGACCACTGGCCCGAGGGCGGGCTCGGGGAAGCCGTGCTCGCCGCGCTCGCAGGCCTCGACGAGCGCCCGCGGGTCAAGATCCTGGGAGTCTCGGGGATGCCCGGCTCGGGCAAGCCCGCAGAGCTCCTCGCCGCCGCCGGCATCGACGCCGAGCACATCGCGGACGCGGTCCGCAAGCTTGTACGCGCCGCCGCGCTACGGTAGGGGTGGAAACCTCGCCGACCGGGAAGGACGGCACCACATGACACAGTCCCGACTGCATCAGCTTTCGGCGCTCGGACAGAGCGTCTGGATCGACACTCTCTCGCGCGACATGCTGCGCTCCGGCCAGCTCGCGCGCCTCATGGAGGAAGACGCCGTCGTCGGCGTCACCTCGAACCCGACCATCTTTCAGAAGGCGCTCGCCGAAGGCGACGCCTACGACGACCAGCTCCGGAAGGAGCTCCAGGACGAGCGCGACCCGAAGGAGCTCTTCATCCGTCTCGCCGCGACCGACATCGGCGAGGCGTGCGATCTCCTGCGCAAGGTCTGGGACGGTGGCGGCGGCAAGGACGGCTACGTCTCGATCGAGGTCGACCCCACCCTCGCCTTCGACACCGACGGGACGATCGCGCAAGCCCAGCGACTCCACGAGCTGATTGAGCGCCCCAACCTGTTCGTCAAGATCCCGGCGACCGAGCCGGGCCTGCCCGCGATCGAGGAAATGATCTCGCGGGGGCGTTCGATCAACGTCACGCTCATCTTCTCCCTCGAGCGTTATGTCGCGGTGGCCGATGCCTATATCCGCGGGCTCGAGCGCCTGGTCGAGTCCGGCGGCGACCCGTCGAAGGTCGCCTCCGTCGCGAGCTTCTTCGTCTCGCGCGTGGACACCGAGGCAGACCGGCGTCTCGAGGAGATCGGTGGACCGGAGGAGCTCAAGGGCAAGCTCGCGATCGCCAACGCCAAGCTGGCCTACCAGCGGTACAAGGAGATCTTCTCCGGCCACCGCTGGCAAGCGCTCGCCGACAAGGGTGCGACGACCCAGCGGCCGCTCTGGGCCTCGACGTCGACGAAGAACCCCGCGTATCGAGACGTCATGTACGTCGAAGACCTGATCGGCCCGGAGACCGTGAACACGATGCCGTTGGAGACGGTCGCCGCGTTCCAGGACCACGGCCGCGTCGAGCTCACGCTCGAGCAGGGCATCGACGAGGCGAAGCGGGTCTTCGAGGAGCTGGCGGCGGCGGGAGTCGACTACGACGACGTCACGGCGACTCTCGAGCGCGAGGGGGTCGAGAAGTTCTCGGACTCCTTCGAGGACCTGCTCGAGGGCATCCGCGCCAAGTCCGGCGAGCTGATCCCGGCTTAACCATGCCTCCCGTCGAGGCCGCCGATCTCGTCGAGCGGATCTGGGCGCGCGACGCGTCGCTCTGGACGGGCGGCGACGAGGCCCGCTGGCTCGGCTGGCTCGACGAGCCGTCCCGCTACCCGCGGGAGCAGATGCGGGAGGAGCTCGCGAAGCTGCGCCGGCTCGACGTTTCCAGCTACGTGCTGCTCGGGATGGGCGGCTCGAGCCTCGCGCCCGAGGTCATGCGGCGGGCCGCCGGGACGGCTGCGTTCCACGTCCTCGACAGCACCCATCCGGCCGCTATGCGCTCGCTCGAGGCCCGCATCGACCCCGACGAGACCCTGTTCATCGTCTCGTCGAAGTCCGGGACGACGCTCGAGACGCGCTGCCACCTCGACTACTTCTGGCGCAAGGGCCGCACGTTTGCCGCGGTCACCGACCCGGGCTCAGAGCTCGAGTCGCTCGGGCACGACCGTGGCTTCGAAGCCGTCGTCTGGGGGGAACCGACGATCGGGGGGCGCTACTCCGCGCTCTCGCCGTTCGGGCTCGTCCCGGCCGCGCTCATGGGCCTCGACGTCGATGAGCTGATGGAGGGCGCGGTCGCCATGCAGGAGGCGTGCCGCACCGACGCGAACCCGGGGCTCGATCTCGGCCTCGCGCTCGGGCACGCCTGGCTCGAGGGCCGCGACAAGGTCGTCGTCCCCGAGGCGCAGGGATTCGGGCTCTGGCTCGAGCAGCTGCTGGCGGAGTCGACCGGGAAAGACGGCAAGGGCCTCGTCCCGGCTCCCGGCGAAAGGCCCGACGGGCCGGATCGCCAGGAGCGAACCGTGGAGGTCGGGAGCGTCCGAGACCTGGGCGCCGAGTTCTACCGCTGGGAGTTCGCCACCGCCGTCGCCGGCACCGTTCTGGAGATCAACCCCTTCGACCAGCCGAACGTCCAGGAGGCGAAGGACCGCACGCTCGAGGTCCTTTCCGGCCACGGCCGGGGATCTGACCCCGGGACGCGTCCGGAGGGCGCGGGTGCGCTGGAGGAGCTCCTCGCAGGCGCTCAGCTGGGGGACTACATCGCCGTCCTGGCCTTCATCGATCCCGAGCGCGAAGGTGCGCTGAGACCCCTCGTGGAGCGCGCGCGGCGCACGGGCTGCGTCGTCACAGTCGGTCTCGGGCCGCGCTATCTCCACTCGACCGGCCAGCTCCACAAGGGCGGCCCGCCAACCGGTCGCTTCGTCCAGGTCGTGGACGACCCGGACGAGGAGCTCTCGATCCCCGGGCGGCCGTTCGGCTTCCGCACGCTGATCCACGCGCAGGCGGAGGGAGACCTGGCCGCCCTGGCGGAGCGGGGACGCCCTATCGTGCGCGTGACACTCGACGACCTGGAGGCGCTATGAAGCTCGGAATGGTGGGCCTCGGCCGGATGGGGGCCAACATGGTTGAGCGCCTGCGTCAGGGCGGGCACGAGGTGGAGACCTATGCCCGGACGGCGCCGGAGCGCACGGCCGACTCCCTGGTCGAGCTGGCGACGAAGCTCGAGCAGCCCCGCGTCGTCTGGCTGATGATCCCGTCAGGCGACCCGACGGAGAAGTCCTTCCAGACGCTCCTGCCGCTGCTCGAGGACGGCGATACGGTCGTCGACGGCGGCAACTCGAACTTCCGCGACTCGATGCGCCGTGCGGAGCAGGCGAAGGTCAAGGGCGTCAGCTTCCTCGACGCAGGCGTCTCGGGCGGCATCTGGGGCCTCACCGAGGGCTACTGCATCATGGCCGGCGGTGAGGAGAGCGGCTTCCAGGCGGTCGAGCCGGCCCTGGCCACCCTTGCTCCCGAAGGCGGCTACGCCCACGTCGGGCCCTCGGGCGCGGGCCACTTCGTGAAGATGGTGCACAACGGGATCGAGTACGGGCTCATGGAGGCCTACGCCGAGGGCTTCGAGCTGCTCAAGGGCATCCCCGATTTCGAGCTTGACCTCCAGCAACTCGCCGCGCTCTGGCAGCACGGCTCGGTCGTCCGCAGCTGGCTGCTCGAGCTCCTCGACCGCGCGCTGCAGGCCGACCCCGGGCTCGAGGAGATCCGCGGCTACGTCGAGGACTCGGGCGAGGGTCGCTGGACCGTGCACGAGGCCGTCGAGGCGTCGGTGCCGGTTCCCGTGCTCGCGCTGTCGCTCTTCGCCCGCTTCTCGTCTCGCCAGGACGAGTCCTTCGCGGCCAAGGTGAACGCTGCGCTCCGAAACCAGTTCGGCGGCCATGCCGTCGAGGCGGCGAAAGCGAAGACGGCCGAGTGACCGAGGTCGCCGAGAACCCGCTGCTCGAGGGCCTGCGTATGCGGCGGTCGCCGGAGCCGTGCGCGCTGACGATCTTTGGCGCCTCGGGTGACCTCACCCAGCGGAAGGTGATGCCGGCGCTCTACTCGCTAGCGTTCCGGCACTTGCTTCCCGAGAACTTCGGCGTGGTCGGCGTCTCCCGCACCGAGATGACGGACGAGGAGTTCCGGGAGCGCATGCGCCAGTCGGTCGTCGAGCACGCGCGTGACGAGTTCCGCACCGACGTCTGGGAGCGTCTGGCCGACGGTCTCCATTACGTGGCGGCGAACTTCGGCATCGAGGGTGGCGAGGACGAGCTGATGGCCGCCCTGAACGACCTCGACGAGACACACGGGACCGCGGGGAACCGCGTCTACTACCTGGCCGTCCCGCCTGAGGCCTTCGACGACATCGTCACGGCCATGGGCCGCTCGCGCGGATCCGACGGCTGGACGCGCCTCGTCGTCGAGAAGCCGTTCGGCTACGACCTCACGAGCGCAAAGGAGCTGAACGCGCTCCTGCGCACCTACTACGACGAGAGCGAGATCTACCGCATCGACCACTATCTGGGCAAGGAGACGGTCCAGAACATGCTCGTCCTTCGCTTTGCGAACGGCATCTTCGAGCCGATCTGGAACCGGCAGTTCATCGACCACGTGCAGATCACGGTGGCCGAGTCGCTCGGCATCGAGGGGCGCGCGGGCTTCTACGAGAAGGCGGGCGCGGTCAGGGACGTCGTCCAGAACCACTTGCTCCAGCTCGTCGCGTTGACGGCGATGGAGCCGCCGATCGACTTCGCCGCCGAGTCGGTCCGGAACGAGAAGGTCAAGGTGCTCAAGGCGCTCCATACACCCGGGCCGAAGCACGTGGTCCGCGGGCAGTACGGCGCGGGCTACATCGAGGGCGAGGAGGTGCCCGGGTATCGCGAGGAGGAAGGCGTCGCGCCCGACTCCCAGACCGAGTCGTACGTGGCCGCCAAGTTGTACGTCGACAACTGGCGCTGGGCCGACACGCCGTTCTACATCCGCACGGGCAAGCGGCTGCCGCGGCGCGAGACGACGATCGCCATCCAGTTCAAGCGAGCGCCGCACCCGCCCTTCGAGGTCGATCTCGAGTCGCCGCTGCGCCCGAACGTGCTCCTCATCCACATCCAGCCCGACGAGGGCGTCTCGCTCGCCATCGGCGCAAAGGTGCCCGGCCAGGGGCTCTCGATCCGCACCGTGCACATGGACTTCCTTTACGGCGGCGCGTTCCGCGTCGGGCTGCCGGAGGCGTACGAGCGCCTGATCCTCGACTGCCTGCTCGGAGACGCGACCCTGTTCACCCGCGCGGACGAGGTCGAGGAGCAATGGTCGATCGTGGACGCCATGGTGGCGCCTTGGCGCCGCGACCGGCCGCACTTCCCGAACTACGCGGCGGGGACCTGGGGGCCGAACGCAGCCGACGAGCTGCTGCACCGTGACGGCCGCTCGTGGCGGAGGCACTGACCCGGTGACTGTAGCTCTGGGCAGCATCCGCGAGATCGAGCGCGAGCTCGGCCAGCTTCGCGATGCATCGACGGCACCCGGCGCCGCGCCGCTCCTGCGCACGAGCGTGATGACGCACGTCGCCTGGGTCCCCGAGGAGTGGGCCGAGCAGGCGAGGGGCACGCTCTCCGGGCTCGCCGAGCGCCACCCCTCGCGCACGATCCTCCTCTTCCCCCGCCCGGACGAGCCGGAGGACGTCCTCGAGGGCGAGGTGGACTTCCGCTGCTTCGTCCGCGGGGGCCACGAGAAGGAGATCTGCTCCGAGGTCATCTCTTTGCGCCTCTGCGGGAAGCGCGCGGTCGCCCCGGCCAGCGTGGTGACGCCGCTTCTCGTCACCGACCTGCCGGCCTTCCTGCGCTGGCGCGGTCCGCTGCCCTTTGGCGCGCAGGAGCTCGAGCAGATGGTGGGCGTCGTCGACCGGCTCGTCCTCGACTCGCGCGAGTGGACGGACGTGCGTGACGGCTTCTCGAGGCTGCCGGCGCTCTTCGACCGCGTCGCTGTCTCCGACATCGCCTGGGCGCGGACGCTTCCGTGGCGCGCCGGGGCGGCGGAGCTCTGGCCGGACGTGGCGGAAGCAGCCGTCATTCGAGTCGCTGCCCCCGAGCCCGAGGCGTTGCTCCTTCAGGGATGGCTGTCCACCAGGCTCGGGCACGAGGTCGAGCTCGAGCACGAGCCCGCAGGGGAGGTCGAGCGCGTCGAGGTCGACGGCCGTGAGGCTCGGCCGGGCCGCGACGAGCCGAAGACGTCGAGCGACCTGCTCTCGGACGAGCTCGAGATCTTCGGCCGCGACCGGGTCTACGAGGAGGCCGTACGGAGTTTCTCGCCGGACCCGACCTAGCCGGGCTCGCCGCCGGCTGGATCGCCGACCGGTCGCGCGGCCGGAGCCCGTTTCGCATCGCCCTGACGGGCGGGTCGACGCCGCGCGTCGTCTACGAGCGCCTCGCCGAGCTCGACCTCGACTGGGGCTCGTGGCACGTCTGGTGGAGCGACGAGCGCCTGGTCGCGCCCGACCACCCCGACTCGAACGAGCGCATGGCCCGCGAGGCGCTGCTCTCCCGCGTTGCGATCCCGGAAAGCCAGATCCACCCCCTGAGGTCGCTCGACGTCCCGCTGCCGGACTCGTTCGACCTCGTGCTGCTCGGCGTTGGCCACGACGGCCACACGGCCTCGCTCTACCCCGGCCACGACGAGGAGCTCGCCGACCCCGGCCCGCTCGTCTACGTCCCGGTGCCGGGCGTGCCGCCGCCGCATCCCCGGATCACGTTCGCGCTCGCGTATCTGAACGCCGAGCCCCTCGTCGCGCTGATCGTCGGCGGCGAGGACAAACGCGAGATCCTCGGCAGCATCCTCGCCGGCGACGAGTCGCTCCCCGCCGCGCGCGTCCGCGCCGCGGAGACGGTCGTCCTCACCGACGAGGCCGCAGCTCCCAAGTAACACTGTGCTACTTGGAAGGGGTTCGCCGCTCGGAGAGGGCTGCCTCGATCGCCTCGCCGACTGAGAGGACGAGGGCGTCCTCGCCGGGCCTGGCGGCGATCTGGAGCGACGCGGGCAGGCCGTCCTCGGCCGCCCCGCAGGGAAGGGCGAGCGCCGGCCATCCGAGCCCGTTGAACGGACGGGTGAGGGAGATCATGCGCTCGCGCAGCGCCAGGTCGCCGATTCCGATCGGGGGAGCGACCATGGGCATCGTCGGCGTGAGGAGGACGTCGAAGCCGCCGAGCGCCTCGAGCGCCCGGCGGCGGTAGCGTGCGCGCTCGGTTCGCGAGGCGGCCGCTTTGGCCTCGTCGACGGCGAACGCGGCCTCAAGCTTGCGGCGGACGTTGTCCCCGTAGAGATCGCGGTGCTCGGTGAAGAGCTCGCGATGCACCTCGGCAGCCTCGACCTGGAACGCGGGGTTGAGGTCGCCGGGGAACGGGAATTCGACGCGCACCACGTCCGGGAGCCGGGCAGCGGCCTCCTCGACTCGGAGGCGGACGAGCGGCTCGGCGTACTCCGTCCAGGCGAGGGCGGCGCGCACCTCGCGTCCCGGGGCCGCCGCCGATTCAGACAGCGCGTCGATCATCGCCCTGCAGTCGGCGACGCGGCGCGCCATCGGGCCGGCCGTGTCGAAGCTCTTCGCGAGCGGAAAAACCCCGTCGCAGGCGACGAGGCCCCAGGTCGGCTTGAAGCCAACCACTCCGCAGCACGCGGCCGGGAGGCGTATCGACCCGGCGCTATCCGTCCCCAGCGCGACGTCGCAGAGCCCCGCCGCCAGCGCGGCGCCGTTCCCGCCGCTCGAACCGCCGGGGATCCGACCGCGGTCGAGCGGGTTGATGACGGCGCCAAAGTGCGGGTTGTCGGAGGTGATCCCGTACGCGAATTCGTGCAGGTTTGTCTTGCCGACGACGCCGAAGCCCGCCTCCTCCAACTTCGTCACGGAGGAGGCCGACCGCTTCGGGATGTAGTCGCGGTAGATCGCCGACCCGTAGGTCGTGACGAGCCCCGCAGTGTCGATCAGGTCCTTGACGGCGAGCGCGATTCCGTCCGGCCGCTCCTCCGGAACCGCGAGGAACGCCCGGTACGGATCAGCCGACGGCGTCGTAGATCACCGCGACGGCGAAGGAGCCGGCGAGAAGGACGAGCGCGATCCCGAGCAGGATCAGGCCGAGCTTGAGGTTCTTGCGCTTCAGCTCGGGATCCATCAGCCCACGATCACCGGGTCGATCGCCATGGCGACGAAGAGGAGTGCGAGGTATGCGAGGGAGTAGCTGAACAGGCGCCGGGCGCGGGCCGGCGTCGTCTCGCGCTGGAGCGCGAGCGCGAGGCCGATGAAGAGGAGCCCGAGGACGAGCGCCGAGACGAGGTAGACGGCGCCGAGCGTCCGGCCGAGGACGGGGAGAAGCGTCACGGCGACGAGGACGAACGAGTAGAGGACGATCGAGCGCGTGGTCTCACGCTCCCCGCGGACCACCGGCAGCATCGGGATGCCCGCCTCGGCGTAGTCGCGCTTGATCAGCAGCGCGAGCGCCCAGAAGTGCGGCGGCGTCCAGAAGAAGACGATGAGGAAGAGCGCGAGCGCGACAAGGGTTAGGTTCCCGGTCGCCGCCGAGTAGCCGACCAGCGGCGGCACAGCGCCCGCGGCCCCGCCGATGACGATGTTCTGCGGAGTCGTCCGCTTGAGCCAGCGCGTGTAGACGAGGACGTAGAAGAGGTTCCCCGCGAGCGCCAGGAGGGCGGCGAGCACGTTGACGAAGCTCGTCAGCACGACGTACGAGAGAGCCGAGAGCGCGAGGCCGAACTCGAGCGCTCGCTCGGGCGGCACCCGGCCGGAGGCGACGGGGCGGCCCGCCGTGCGCTTCATCTGCGTGTCGATATCGCGGTCGAGGACGTGGTTGAGAGCACTGGCGCCGCCGCAGGCCAGCGCGAGCCCGCCGAGCGTTGCGAGCGCGAGACCCGCGGACGGCAGCCCTCCGGCGCCGACGATCATGCCCCCCGCGCCGGTGATGAGGAGCAGCACCATGATCCGCGGCTTCGTCAGCGTCAGGTAGTCACGCAAGGAGCCCGCAGGGGCGGGTGTCCCGCCCCGGAAGGAGAGGGCCGTGGCCACGGACGCCGCCGCGAGGGCCGCGGCGCCGAGGGAGACGTGGAGCCATGCGGGCGCTCCGGCGAGCGCGGCGAGGCCGGCGGCGGAGAAGAGCAGGAACGACGTGGCCGCCGTGCGGAGGAGCTCGGGCCGGTCCGGGTGCGCCAGCCGCGCCGTGAGCACGGTCGTCGCCAGCAGCGCGACCGTCACGTGCGCGGCGACATCGTGGGCGAGCCCCCACGCGCCGGTCGCCACGACCGTCGCCACGCCGACGGTT
>DAITAN010000396.1:0-2491 GCA_036824235.1 Gaiellaceae bacterium
GCCTCCTCCGCCTGGCGGCGTGCAAGGGCGAGCCGCTCGCCGATTTCCCCCGCGCTTTCGGTGTCGCGCTCGCGCAGCCGTCGCTCGAGCTCGCCGAAGCTCGGGGCCTGGACGAAGATCGTCACGGCGTCGGGCGCGGTCGCCTGGACCTCCTTGGCTCCCTGCGTCTCGAGCTCGAGGATCGGGCTGCGGCCGTCGGCTGCGATGCGCTCGACCTCTTCCTTGAGCGTCCCGTACCGCTGGCCCGAGACGTAGGTGACGTGCTCGAGGAAGTCGCCGGCCTCGACGCGGCGCTGGAACTCGTCCTCGGTGAGGAACCGGTACTCGCGGCCGTCGACCTCGCCGGGTCGGCGCTCTCGCGTCGTCGCCGAGACCGCGACCGCGAGATCGGCGCGGCTGCCGATGAGCGCCCGGATCAGCGTGCCCTTGCCGGCGCCGGAAGGCCCGGTGACGACGAAGAGCCTGGGCCGCACGGCTAGCGGCGGAGCAGCGCCACCAGCTCTGCGCGCTGGCGGTCGGAGAGTCCGCCCACGGTCTTCGACTGGCTGATCCGGCACTGGTTCAGGAAGCGGGCGGCTTTCACGCGCCCGAACTTCGGAACTGCCATGAGGATGTCGAAGACCTTTGCCGTCTCCACGTAGGCGGGCGGGTTACGCAGGATCTTCTCGATCTGCGCCGACCCAGCCTTGAGATCCTTCTTGAGCTTGGCCCGCTTGACGCGGATCTCATTCGCCCGGCGGAGCGCTTCCATCCGCTGATCCAGGGAGCGGAGGGGTGCCTGGACCTGCGTCTTGGTGCCCTGCATGGCGCGGCATTCTAACAGCGCCCCTCAGACCTTCAACCCGACCCGTTCAACCCGTTTCGAAAGCGCGTCGGCAGAACTGGCAACACCGTCGGTGGCAACGGCGCGGGCGGCGGAGGGCTCAGAGAAGCCTCGGCTCGACGCTTCCACCTCGAGCTCGGCACGGATCCGGGCGGGTGCGCCGGGGTCTGCGAAGAGCACGGTTCCCAGGGCGACGGCAGAGGCTCCGACGGCGATCAGCTCGAGCGCGTGGGCGCCGGTCTCGACCCCTCCCATGCCGACGATCGGAAGCCCTGTCGCCCGGTAGCAGCCGTGGACGGCGGCCAGCGCAACGGGTCGCAAGGCCGGGCCCGAGAGCCCTCCGGTGGCGGTCGCGAGGCGAGGGCGAAGCGTGCGCGGATCCAGCGCCATGCCCCGGATCGTGTTCACGAGCGAGAGCCCGTCGGCGCCCGCCTCGGCCGCCGCGAGGGCGACCGCGGGGATGTCCGGGAGGGCCGGCGAGAGCTTGGCGTACAGCGGCTTCGAGGTTGCGGCGCGAGCCGCCGCGACGATCGCAGTCGCCTCGTCCTCGGGCCCCGCGACGTTCGGGCACGAGAGGTTCAGCTCGAGGACGGCGGCGTCGGTCCCGTCGAGCCGCGCGCACAGGTTGCCGTAGTCGACCGCGGAGAACCCGCCTATGGAGACCCACACCGGCGGCCCGAGCTCGAGGAGCTGCGGCAGAACCTCGCCGACGAACCTGTCGATGCCGGGGTTCGCCAGCCCGATCGAATTCAGCATGCCCGCCTCGGTCTCGGCGATCCGCTCGGGCGCGTTGCCCTCCCGCGGCAGCGGCGTGACGGTCTTCGTCACGAAGGCGTCGAGCCCGCGCGCGACCTCAGGGGCCGTGAGAGCGTCGAGGCAGCCGGAGGCGTTGAGGATCACGCGACGGCCCTTTCGGGCACAGCCGGGGTCTGACCCCTGACATGTCCGCCGAGGACAGGGCCCTCGACGCAGAGGCGCGCCAGCCGCCCGTCGATCTCGACCACGCAGCCGTAGCAGGCGCCGTAGCCACACGCCATCGGCGCCTCCCAGGCGAGCTGGGCCTCCGGTGCGAGCGCGCGCACGGCCTCGAGCATCGGCTCCGGCCCGCAGGCGAGGACGTCGAAGCCCGGTTCCAGGCGCTCGGTCACGTACGTCGGCTCGAGAACGACCTCGGCGTTGGGAACCAGAGCCGCCGCTTCGGCGTGCAGGGCGCTGCGGAAGCCCAGGATCGCCGGCGGGCCGCCGAGCTGCTCGGAGAGGTACGGGAACGGGGTGACGCCGATGCCGCCGCCGACGAGGAGCGGGCGCTCTACGTCGAGGCGGAAGCCGTTGCCCAGCGGGCCCAGCACGTCGACCTCCTCCCCGCGCTCCAGCTCCGCGAGCGCGCGCGTTCCGGGGCCGATCGGGTCGACGAGGAAGCCCAGCTCGCCGGTCGGGGCGAGGCAGAGGCTCATCGGCCGCGGCAGGAGCGTCGCGCGGGTGCGGAGCATGAAGAACTGCCCCGGGATGCCAGGCTCGACGTCTCCGCGGCGCAGCCGGACGAGCGCGTACGGCCCGACGGCCTCGACGCCGACGACGCTAAGCCGGGCGGGCGACACGTTCCTGGAGGGAGAGGGTCTCGCCGCGGGTGGCGCGCGCGATGGCCTCGACCGCGGCGGTCGCGCCGGC
>DAITAN010000397.1:0-2490 GCA_036824235.1 Gaiellaceae bacterium
TGTGCGTGGCGAGCTGCACGGCCGCCCGCGCGCCGGCGGCGATCGCCAGCACCGTGTAGGCGGCGACGAGGATCTTCACGCCCTCAGCTCCAGGTCGCGTGCAGGCGCAGGACGACGACGATCGTCACCCCGCACGCGAGCGCCGTGACGACGTAGTCAGAGCGCGACACCTCGGCTTCTCCGAGCGCCCGCCCCGCGAGCAACGGGAGCAGGGCGACCGACACGACGAGATAGCCCAGATGCGTCGCGGTCTCGGAAGGGCGGTGGCCTCGAAGGTACGAGATCACGTCCAGGAGGGCCTGAACGACGAGCAGGATCTCGCCGACGACGACACCGGCGCGGACGGCGACCCCACAGCGGACACCTGCCGCAGCAGCTCCCGCGAGAACCGCGACCAGGGCGAGATAGATGACGACGACCTGGAGACTCGCGGGGCTCAAACGGCCGCGGCGAGGCGGCGCGCGCGGCGCTTACGGAGCCGCCGCTTGAAGAACCACGTCGAAAGGCCAGTCACCGCCAGCAGGAGCGGCACGAGCCCGAGGACGACCCAGATGATCCTCACCCACGGATTGAGGGCCCAGCCGGAATGGAGGGGGAAGTTCCAGTCGGACCAGAGCTCCTCCGCCTTCGACCCGAACTCGCCGTAGGTCGTCATGGTCTCGCCGGTCTTCCGGTCGACGGAGAGGAGGTAGTCGCCCGGGTAGACGGCCTTGCCGTACGGGTCAATGCCGTCCTGGAACCACACGCCGTAGATCGCAAGGGGGTCGTCCTCGGCGGGAATGTCGACTGAGATCGGCGCCTCGCCGCGCAGCTTCACCGCTGCGGCCACGGCCGCCGCGACGCCGATGTCCGGCGCGTCCGACTTGGTCGACTCGAGGAAAGGCTCCTCCTCAGGCGTCTCGCCGGGCGTCACGGCATACCACGCGCTCTCGACGAAACCGAACGAATAGCCCATGCCAGTCACGGCCCAGAGGAGCAGGAGCGGGATCGCGATCATCCCCGCCACCTGATGCAGGTCGTAGTCGCGTGCGTAGCGGCCTTTCTTCCAGCGAACGCGCACTCCCACGAACCAGCGCTTGATCCCCGGCCACCAGAGCCAGATGCCGGACAGCGCGAGGAAGAGCAGGAGTGCGCCGGTGATCCCGAGGATCAGATATCCCCATGTGACGGGCTCGCCCTCGAAGCCCGCCCAACCGGTTCCCGGGACGGGCTCCGCGAGCCAGGCTTGGTACCCCACGTAGCCCTCGCACGAGAGCCCGCAGACGTGGAGGTTGAACATGAGGCTCATCGTCCAGGGGACAAAGCCCTCGTTCCCGCTCGGGTTGAGGTCGCCCAGGATCTCGCCGGTGCTGGGGTCGACCGTCACCCGGCGTGTGTCGAAGTCGTCGGCGACGTACACGCCGTCCAGGTAGTAGATGGCGAACGGCGCAAACTCGGGGTCGTGCTCCTGCACGGCCGCGTACGCCTCGGCGTGGTCGATTGCCCTGGGCCCGCCGCTCTCCTCGTACGCCGAGGAGTGCTGTGCCTGCACGATCTCCTCCTGGTAGATCAGCGGAACGCCCGAGGTCGTGACGACGAGGAGCGCGAGCCCGAGCACCATCGCCGACCAGCGGTGCGTCCACACGAACGCGCGCTTGACGGGCTTGCGCCGCCACCAGGGGCGGCGCCCAGGCCTGGGCTCCTCAGGCTCCGCCTCTACAGCGGGCGAGTCTTCGACGCGCTCATGCTCCTCCGAGATCACGGCGCGAAATCCTATGTAAGGTCGCCCATACACGTCAAGGCAGGTCGGCCTGACTACCATCCTTGGCAGAGTTACATGCGTGGCGTCGATGGCGGACCTCGACGAGCTCGCGCTCTCCCTCCCCCACACGACCAAGGAGCTCTCGGACGACGGGCGGCCGTCGTACCTCGTCCACGGCAAGTTCTTCTGCTTTCATCGGAGACGCCGCCGCGACGCCGTGGATCCGGAGACCGGCGAGCGGCTCGACGATGTCCTGGTGTTCCGCGTCGAGGATCTGGGCGTGAAGGAGCTCATGGTCGCGGACGACCGCGGCGTGTTCTTCACGACCCCCCACTTCGACGGCTATTCGGCAGTTCTGATCCGAATCCCCGACCTCGCCCGCATCGACCGCGAAGAGCTACAGGAAATGATCGTCGAGGCTTGGCTCACCCGGGCACAGAAGCGCGTCGCCAAGGCGTGGCTCGCGGAGCACGGGACCTCCACTGGTTGAATCCCTGCGTGCGCATCTCACTCATGATCGAAGGGCAGGAGGGGGTCGAGTGGGAGCAATGGCTCGCGCTCGCCCTCGCCGCCGAGGCGGCCGGGCTCGAAGGGCTCTTCCGCTCCGACCACTACCGCTCGATCGTGCGGGGCGAGCCAGCGGGCTCGCTCGACGCCTGGGCGACGCTGGCGGCGCTCGCCGCGCGAACGGAGAGCCTGCGCCTCGGGACCATGGTCTCCCCCGTGACCTTCCGGCCGGCGTCGATGCT
>DAITAN010000398.1:0-2480 GCA_036824235.1 Gaiellaceae bacterium
CCACGCGCGTGCCGGGGCGAGCGCCGGTGCCGGAAGGAGGCCGTCCGCGAGCGGCGTCTCGGGGATGACGAGCACATCCGCCTCGGGCAGGCCCTCGTCCGCGAGCATCCGGCGCAGGTGCGCGGGCACCTCACGGCCGGCGTCCTCCGGCACCCGGTTGAGGACGAGGGAGAGCGCCGTCCCGCGGTCACGTGCGGCACGAAGAAACCCCCAGGGCACCGCGTCGGCGTAGCGAGCCGCGGTCGTGACGAAGAGCCAGCCGTCGGCAGCGGCGAGGAGCTGGCCGGCCAGCGCACGGTTTTCGGCGAGGACCGAGTCGATATCCGGCGAGTCAAGGAGGGCGAGCCCCTGTGGAAGCCCCTCCGTCGGCGCGAGCTGCAACGTCCCCGGTTGTCCCCCACCGCTCGCCCGCGGCACGCCGGGCAGGATGCGAGCGCCCTCGAACCACTCGAGGTCGTCCGGATGGAAGGCCATTACCGGCGCGCGCGTCGTCGGGCGCAGAACGCCTGCAGGGCTCACGACCGACCCGACGAGACTGTTGAGGAGCGTCGACTTCCCCGCCCCTGTCGAGCCGCCGACGACGATGAGGGCAGGCGCGTCCATCCGCGCGAGGCGCGGGAGCAGGTAGTCGTCCACCTGACCGACGAGATCGTCCTTGGTGCGCCTAGCCTCCTCCGCGCCCGGCAGCACGAGACCGAGGCGGACCGCGTGGAGGTCGTCACGCAGGCGGCCGAGCGCCGCAGGAAGGTCAGACCGCATGATGGAGGTCTACCCCAGTCGGCCGGCCCGTAGGCTTCGTGCCCGTTCACGCCTCTGCACGAGCGGCGGGTGGAGGAGGCCTAAAGGCGACCGCTTCCGACAACTCGCACGCGGCCGTCCGCCGGGACGGTCGGCCAGGAGCGGAACGAGCGATAAGGAGACGGCGCAAGCCGGAGTTGGCTTCTCGTGCGGGGTTCCGACAGCGGACGCGATCGGCGCACCGCGCGAACCCCTGGGGTCTGGTCGACACAGATCCGAAGGGGAAGGTGAACGATTAGACAGACGTGCGAGCCATAGGTTCCGGATAGCTGTACGCCCCTTGGCTCCCACAGGGGAAAGTGAAGGCTGCGCGTAGACAGAGACGCCTCGACGGGTAGAACTCTCCGCTAGAAAGACGGCCTCAGCCGCGTGGTTGAGCCGTTCCTCTCAGAAGAGCTGGTTCACTGTGACGACGGGCCCGAACGGAAAACGCCTGCTCGGAGCGAGAGTGCGGATGAGAGGACTTGAACCTCCACGGGCTTTCGCCCACACGGACCTGAACCGTGCGCGTCTACCAATTCCGCCACATCCGCGCGGAGCAGGAAGTCTAGCCCGGCGCTGCCCTCGTTAGCGGCGCGGGCGGTCTTCGTGCTCGTCCCAGACCGGGAGGTCGGCGAGGTCTCGCTCGACGCTCTTGACGAACTCGTCGTCCTCCTCCTCGCCGCGGATCAGCGTCAGCTTCTCCTTGCGGCGGCGGCGAGAGCGCTGCGCCCAGGCGTCCGCGCCGATCCGTTCGGATAGCCGCGGCCACTCCGCCCCGATGACCACGAGGACGGCGGCGACGAGGAGCCCGATCGCGATCCAGCCCACATCACCCATTGTAGACCGGGGTCTAAGGCAGAGACGAGCCGCGTCCGATAGAGGAGCAATGCCCTGGGAAGTCCCCCTTTCGTTCGCACTCATCACGTTCCTCGCCTGGGCCGTCGTGGCCCGCGCCGTTCTCGTCTTCGCGCGTGTTCTGCCGCCGACCTGCGGCAGCTGCAACAAGAAGCTCGAGCGGCGCCACCTGGGCGAGCCCGTGTGCCGCTGCGGCCGCTAGCCGGTCTCCGCAGCCGACAGGAAACGCTCCAGCCGCTCGTTGAACGGCGCTCCCGTCCGCTGGGCTCCGTGACCCTGGCCGGGGAGCACCGCACGCTCGGCGCCGATCCGTCTCTCGAGGACGTCGCAGACCGCCTCGAACGCGTCGTCGTGTGCGCCTGAGACGGCGAGCGTCGGAAACGGCGCCGCCGCGAGCATGTCGAACGGGATCTGCGCCTCCCACGGGTAGCGCTCGCGCTTCAGGAGCTGCGTGCCCCGCTCCAGCTCCGGCTTGAGGCGGCCGGGCAGCGGACGACTCCCGACGAGGCGCAGGAAGCGCTCGAGGAAGGCTGCCGTATCGTCGGGCCCCTCGGTCCAGAGCTCCGTGGCGCGCGCGATGAACGCCTCGACCGCGGGATGCCCGCGGGCGACGCCGAAGGCGGGAGGCTCGACCACCGTGAGCGAGCGGACGGCGTCCGGGCGCCGCGCTGCGGCGAGCAGGGAGATGATGCCGCCGTAGGAGTGGGCCACGACGTGCGTAGGCTCGACCAAGAGCTCGACGAGGAGCGGCGCCTCGGCCTCGAAGTCGCTGCGCTCGATGGGCGGGCTCTGCCCGAAGCCGGGGCGATCGACGAGCAGGAGTGTCCAGCGCTCGGCGAGAGAGA
>DAITAN010000399.1:0-2478 GCA_036824235.1 Gaiellaceae bacterium
CGGCGGGAGCGCGAGTGCCGCCGCGGCGCCTCCCAGCGGGAGCGCCGTCTGCCGGATCCCGAGTGCAAAGCCCCGCTCGGCCGGGTGGAACCAGCTCATCACCGCGCGCCCGCTCGCGGCGTTCACGCTCGCCCCGGCACCACCGGCGACGATGAGCGTCGCGACCAGGACCGCATAGTCGGATGTGTAGGCAGCGCCCACAAGGGCGCACGCGGCCAGGGCGAGGCCCGAGGCGAGCACGCTGCGCTCGCCCACGCGGTCGGTGAGAATCCCCCAGGGCAGGAGGGTCACGACCGAGCCGACGCTGATCGCTGCGAGGACGATCCCGACCTCGGGCAGCGAGAGCCCGTACTCGTCACGGAGCTGCGGCGCCATCACCGGGATGCCGAGGAAGACGGCCGAATAGCTCGCCTGCGCGACGGTTCCGAGCGCGAGGATCGTCCAGCGGTAGCGGCTCACGCGGCGAGGCTATCCGGGTCGCACGCCCGGACGGCCAGAGAAGCGTGGGGCCTCCCGAGGGAGGCCCCACGTGCTACCGGTCGTTGGCGCTCTTAGTCCATCGTCTGCGGGTTCAGGTGGTCGACCCGATCCCGGTTCTTCGGCTCGTCGATGAACGCCTTGTACATGACCAGGCCCTGCGCGAGGAGGTTGTTCGTGACGCCGTCCGTCGCATAGACGGGGACGCCGCCTCCCGGGCGGTTGCGGAACATCGGGCCCGTGTACGGATACGCGGACCAGGTACCCGTGTTCACGAGCGGGTCGAAGTACGCGATCTCCTCCAGATCCGTCGGATCCGTGAAGTCGATCACGTCGACGCCGCCCGTGTACCAGGCATTCACGAGCAGGTCCTTCTTGATCCCCATGACGGCCATGCCCATGTGGGCTGAGCAGTACTCGCCCGCTGCCGTCGAGGGTCGCACGTCGCCGACGTGGAACTCGCTCAGGAAGTCACCGGTCTCCATGTCGGAGAAGAACATCTTTCCGGTCTTCTGAGCCGCGGCCGGATGCCACGGCCTCGCCTGCCAGTTGGTCATCGTCGGGCAGCCGGTCCCGAACGACTCGTCGACCCAGTTCACGACCTCTCCGTCGTTGTCGAACATGACCGAGTGGAAGAAGTCGACGGCTCCGGGGATGTCACCCGTCCCGCCGGAGCTGAACTCGTCGTCTCCGATCATGATCGGGTTGGCCGTGTCCGGAATGCCGCCCTTCCCGATGCGCCACACCTGCCCCTGCTCGGCGCAGGCGCCGCCGGCGAGACGGTGCTCGACGTGCACCACGATGTCGTGGCAAGCGCGGGCGGCGGGCTCGAGGCCGCACAGTCCACGCTCGCAATATTCGAACTGGTTGTCCGGGTCACCGGGGTAGTTGATCGGCGCCTCGGCGATCTCCCGGGCCTTCGACGGATCGGCGAGAGGCACCTCGATGATCTGAATGACCCCGTGGAGCGGGTCGCGGCCGACCCTGGGACCGTTGACCTGGCCGCAGGTCGGGCCGGGAGCGAGCGGGTACGAGGACACGTACACGATCAGCTTGCCCTTGCCCTTGTTCTTCCCGCCGCCGCGGAGATTGGCCTTGCCTTTGCCCTTCCCCTTACCGACTTCGCCGGGCCACAGCGTGATCGTGTGGGCCCCGCAGTCCGTGTAGACCGCAGCCACCTGCTCGACGGTCTCGAACGGATTGCTCCGCTTGTCGCTCAGCTCGAAGACGCGCACGCCCTCCCAGCCGGTCGTGGTGCCGGCAGGAACTCGAGGAGCCCCGCACTCCGAGCTCGCCATCGTGCGGTCGACGGCGACGAGCAGCAGGTCTGCGATCCCGTTCCCGTTGCGGTCCCAGACGATCGGGTCGTTCTGGTTCGCGTCGCACTTGATGTCCTTCACGAGCTCGGGCGCGGCGGGGTTCGAGATGTCGAAGATACGCACGCCGCCGCGGGACCCGCTGCCGGCCGGAACGCCCGCATCGCCGGTGTAGTAGCCGACGAAGGCGTGGTCGCCCCAGAAGGCGAGGTCGGAGTTGGTCGCCATGTTCGGAGACGTGAAGAGCTTCTCCATCTTGGAGAACTGGTCTCCGGGGCTCTGCGCGCCCGCGATTCCGGCAAGACACGCAAGGACGACCGTGGCAGATATCAGTACGCGAAGCGATCGTCTCATTCGTCTGTCCACCTCCTATGTAGGACGACTGAGGATTCGCGTTCTCGAGAATCTCTGGGCGGACCCATGGCTGCGACGCCCCCACGTCCCGGGCCCTCCGAACCCGGCCACCTCAGCCAAACACCACAGGCTCCGCAGTAGTCCCCCCTGGATTCGCGGGGCAGTGTAACCGAGGTCTGCGCGCCAGTGAGATCCGGGCTCAGGAAGCCGTTTGAGCCGTCAATTTTCTAGCCGCAGCAGCCTTGCTTGTACCTGCACGCGAGGCAGTGCCAGCTCGCCTTCGTCCACGTCATCTCGTGCCCGCACCGCGGACACATCGCCTCCGCCTCAG
>DAITAN010000400.1:0-2478 GCA_036824235.1 Gaiellaceae bacterium
GCCACGACCGACGCGAGCAGCGCCGTCCGCCGGTCGGACAACCGCGCCACGACCGCGGCGGCGACCGGGATGCTCGCCACCGCGAACGCGACCGAGATCAGCCGGAGGCTCGTGAGGCCGGGGTCGACCTGTCCGACCAGGTACGCGAGGAGATAGTGGAGCGGCGCGCCGCCGCGCTCGCCGAGCACCGTCTCCAGCACGTCGCCGAGGCTCCCGTGGCTGATGAAGAACGCGAGGACCTCGTCCTCGTTCGGAGGCAATGCATGGAGGCGCGCGATGAGGAATACGCCGAGCCCGGCGGCGACCGCGCCCACCCCGAGCCAGAAGCCGTCGCCGGCCCACGAGAAGGCTTTGCCGCGCCTGGGAGAGGCTGGCACTCCGGCTTCGCGAGTGCCGGGAGCCCCCGGCCCCCCTGCTAGCATCTCCCCCTGCAAAGGGCGGCCTTTCTCCGATGCCTACTTACGAATACCGATGCCCCAAAGGGCACACGTTCGAACTCTTTCAGCGGATGTCGGATCCGCCTGCCGAAACATGCCAGATCTGCGGTGAGGGCCCCGTCACGAAGGTGCTGTACCCGGCCGCGATTCACTTCAAGGGCTCAGGCTTCTACTCGACCGACTACGGCCGTGGCAACAAGCGTCCGTCGACCAAGGAGAGCTCGGACGGCGGCGGCGACTCCGGGGGCGGCGACTCCGGCGAGAAGAAGTCGAGCGACAAGCCGGAGCCCAAGGCGAAGGCAGCCGAGTCCTAGCGGACTCAGCCGCTTCTCCCCACCCTGCAACCCGGTCCGAAGGGACCAGAGCCCGGCGGAGGCGGCTGCGGCGCGGAGTCGCCGGTCACCATGGCGATCACCGAGGCGTTCTCCTCGGTCCCGATGATGAACGACTGCCCGTCGAGGTCGGCGATGTCGCCGCCGAGCCGGCACCGGAGCTCCCCGCTCGCGGGCATCCGCTTTGTGACCCAGCCGAGCTGCAGGAGCTGATTCGCCGACATGTCGGTGGCGAGCGGCGCGACGAGGTCGTCGCCGATGAACGGCATACGCACGAACGTCCCGAGGCTCGTGATCTCGTCCATCATCGCCTGGAGGACGGCTTGCTGCCGCTCCCCGCGGGTGATGTCGGTCTCGGCCGGGTTGAGCTGGTTCTGGCGCACGCGCGAGTAGATCAGGGCGCGGCGCCCGTCCATGTTCTGGACGCCCTTGGCAAACCGCCAGCCCTCCCAGCGGTCGCAGCGCGCCTCGGTGGGGTACGGGCACTCGAACTTGTTCGAGAGGATCGGGGCCGGGACGTTGATCGTGACGCCGCCGAGAGCGTCGATGACCTCTTTGAACTTGGAGAAGTCAACGACCATGACATGGTTGATCGGGATGCCGGTCAGCGACTGGACCGTGCGGATCGCGAGCGTCGGGCCGCCGAAGGCGTAGGCGGCGTTCACCTTCTCGGAGCCGCGCCCCGGGATGTCCACGCGGAGGTCGCGCGGGATCGAGAGCATCGCCATGCGGTGCGCGTCCGGGTCGGTGCGGACGAGCATCATCGCGTCAGAGCGGAACGGCCCCGTCCGGTTCGGGCCCTCGTCGGTGCCGAGCACGAGGATCGTCGACGGGTTCGAGAGGACGAGCCCGTCCTGCGGTGCCAGCACGCGGTAGGCGCGTGAGTCGAGCCGCGCATTCGCCTCCTTCACCCCGCTGCGGAAGGAGAGGTACCCCAGCACGGCCCAGACCATGGACAGAAGCAGGACGATGAGTAGGACGATGACCGCGATCCGCAGCCAACGGCGCTTGCGGCGCGGCCGGCCCTTGCGCGAGGGGCGGGCATAGGGACCCTCGCCGTCCGTGCCGCGCTCTCCCCGTCCGCGCGGAGCCTCCTTCGGGACGGGCCCTTTGGCCCGCCCGCCTCGATACACGCGGTACGGCTTGTCCTTCGACGCCACAGCGACCGAGTATCGTAGCCAGACGCCGAATGAGCGCTCCGCACGTCATTGCGGTCGATCTTGGCGGGACGAAGCTGGCGGCCGGGCTCGTGGACCGCGAGGGGGCCGTCCTCAGCCGCACGGTCGAGCCCACCGATCTCTCGGGCGAGGAGGCCCTTCTCGCCCAACTCGAGCGCGTCATCGACGCGGTCGCCGGCGAGGGGTTCTCCGCGCTGGGCGTCGGCGTCCCGTCGACCATCGACCAGCGCAGCGGGCGTGCCGTGACCTCCGTGAACATCCCGCTCGCCGGCGTCGACCTCCGCGACCGCCTGGAGGCGCGCTTCGGGGTCCCGGTGATGATCGAGAACGACGGGAACGCCGCGGCCGTGGCCGAGCACCGCCTGGGCGCGGGGCGCGGTTCGCGCCAGATGATCATGCTCACGCTCGGGACCGGGGTCGGCGGGGGCCTCATCCTCGACGGGCGCCTCTATCGCGGTGCGGTGGGCGCGGCCGGGGAGCTTGGTCACATCACGATCGACGTCGACGGGCCGCCGTGCCAGGGCGCCTGCC
>DAITAN010000401.1:0-2468 GCA_036824235.1 Gaiellaceae bacterium
GGTCGAGGAGCTGCTCGAGCTCGCGCTCGGCGTCGGCGAGGGCGGACTCGGGCGGGGCGACGACGGTGTTCGCCATTGCCCAGTCCGCGGCGGCGCGGCCGGAGCGCTTGCCGTAGGTGATCGTCTCCATGAGCGCGTTGCCGCCCAGGCGGTTGGCACCGTGGACAGAGACGCAGGCGCACTCGCCGGCGGCGTAGAGGCCCTCGAGGGCCGTCTTGCCGTCGAGGTCCGTGTCGACGCCGCCCATGTGGTAGTGCGAGCCCGGGCGCACCGGGATCGGCTCGTAGATTGGGTCGACGCCTGCGAAGACCATGCTCAGCTCGCGCGTGCCGTGCAGCCGCTCGATGATCCGCTCGGCGCCCAGGTGGCGGAGGTCGAGCAGGACGTTGCCGTCCACGCCCCGGCCTTCGTCGATCTCGATCTGCTCGGCGCGCGAGATGACGTCGCGGCTCGCCAGCTCCATCGCATTCGGCGCGTAGTTCTTCAGGAACCGCTCGCCCTCCGAGTTCAGGAGGTAGGCGCCCTCACCGCGGCAGCCTTCGGTGATGAGCACGCCGGACGGGGAGAGCGTCGTCGGGTGGAACTGCATCATCTCCATGTCCTTCAGGGGCACGCCCATGCGGAGCGCCAGCGCCATGCCGTCGCCTGTGCAGGAGTAGGCGTTGGTCGTCCCCGTGTAGAGGCGGCCTGCGCCGCCGGTGCAGAGGATCACCGTCTTCGCCCCGACGAGCTTGAGCCCGCCGCTGAGGAGGTCCCAGCAGATGACGCCCTGGCAGCGCCCGTCGTCCTCGACGAGCTTCCAGGCGAACCACTCCTCGTAGGTCTTGATGTCGCGCTTCATCACCTGCTCGTAGAGGACGTGCACGAGAACGTGCCCCGTGATGTCCGCGGCGTACGCGGTGCGCGGCTCGCCGGCGGCGCCGAAGGGCCGCTGGGCGATGCGCCCGTCCTCGGTCCGCGAGAAGACCGCACCCCAGTGCTCGAGCTGGTAGACGTCGTCCGGAGCCTCGTCGCAGAGCACCTGGATCGCGTCCTGGTCGCCGAGGTAGTCCGAGCCCTTGACGGTGTCGTAGGCGTGCTTCTCGGGGTCGTCCTCGGAGGCGTTCCCGAGCGCCGCGTTGATGCCTCCCTCGGCCGCGCCGGAGTGGCTCCGGGTGGGATGGATCTTGGAGATGAGGGCGACATCCACGCCTGCGTCGAAGGCTTCGATGGCTGCGCGCATGCCGGCACAGCCGGCGCCGACGATGAGGACGTCGTGCTTACCTTCCACCGCCAGGGAAGCTACACGATGGGAACGCTCGCAGGCCGCACCCAATGCGGCCTGCGAGCCTCTAGGCAGAGTGAGGCGAGGAAGGCCGGGGCTGCGGGCGCCGAGAACGGACCGCCGTCTCGCGCCCGCGCCTACCGACCGTGGATGGCTCGTCGTTCGCGTCCAGATCTCCGGAGGGCCGCAAGCTCCCCGGGCTCCGCACGCTCACCGTCGCAAGGAATGCGAGCAGCTGGTCGGCACCGACGAACGGCGTCGTACGGCCGCTCGACACGTGCAGGGCGGTGCCGCGGAGCGGGTCTGCCGCATGACCCGCGGCCGCAGCATCCCAGAGCCGAACGACGAACGTGTCCACAGTGCCAGCATCCCAGGCCGCTCGCGCGGTTGGCTTAAGGTGGGCTTAAGGCGAGGGGAAGGGCGCCGCCTCGACCGCGATCTCCTCCATGCGGGAGACATACGTCCTGTAGGCGCGCCGTGCCTCGCCGTGCCGGCCGGCCGTCTCGTGCAAGGCGACGAGCGCGAGGTGCACGTCCTCGTCGTACGGGTCCTTCTCGAGCGTCCGGAGGAAGTACCGGCCGGCGAGATCGTGCTCGCCGCGCTCGAGCGCGTCCTCGCCGAGCGCCCGCGCCACCGAGATGTAGGTGGCCCGCGCCTCCTCGCGCAGAGGCACTGCCCAGTCCTCGTAGGCGTCTTCCTCGAGGAACTCGCCCGAGTAGAGCGCCTCGGCCGCCGCGAGCCGTCCGCGGGCGCGGGCGAGGATCCCGTCGGCGCGCAGCGCGAAGCCGGCCGACGCCTCGGCGAGGAAGCGCTCGACGTCGATCTCGAGGTTCGCCGTCTCCAGGGCGAGGACGTCCTTCCCGGCGCTGACGAAGTGATCCTGGTCGTACCGGCGCTCGGGGTCGAGGACAGAGCGGAGCGTGCTCAGCGCGACGGAGAGCCTGTTGGCCAGCTTCGCGGGGTCGCCCTCCGGCCAGAGCGCCTCCATGAGGACGTCGCGCGGCGTCGGCCGCCCGCGGCGCGCGACCAGCATCTTGAGCAGGTCGCGGGCCTTCCTCGACTGCCACTCAGCGAGGGGCACCGGGGCGCCGTCGCGCAGCAACCGGAACCGGCTCAGCGACTCGATCGCGACCGTAGGGACGCTCGCCTCCGAGTATTCGGCCAGGAGGGTCGCGGCGGCGGCGGTCGCCGGGCCGCGGACGCC
>DAITAN010000402.1:0-2468 GCA_036824235.1 Gaiellaceae bacterium
GGGACGCGCGCCCGCACGCAGAGCCGGTAGCGGAAGAGCTGGAGCCGCGGCCCGGCGACGCGCTCGACGCTCCGGAGGACGCGGACGAAGCTCGGCCGCCAGGAGTTGATCTCGATCGCGTAGCCGGCCTGCTCGAGCCCCGCCGCCAGCTCGGGCGCGGAGCGGAGGCCGATGTGCGTCGGGTTCTGGGCGAGCACGAGGTCGTGCGCCTTCATCCGCTCGACGAGGTGGTGCGGATTCGGCGTGTAGAGGGAGAGCGTCCCGCCGGGGACGAGGACGCGCTTCACCTCGCCGAGCATCCCGGCGAACGTCGCATCGTCGAGGTGCTCCACCAGGTCGGCCGCCACGGCCTTGTCGAGCGAGTCGTCCTCGAAGGGCAGCCGCGTGACGTCGGCGAGCTCGAAGCGGAGGTCCGGGAAGAGGCCGGTGGCAGCCTCGATGGCGAGCGGCTCGCTGTCGACGCCGACCACGTCGCACCCGAACGAGGTGAGGTAGTGGGTGATCGCGCCGGCTGCGCAGCCGAGGTCGACGATCCGGTCGCCCGGCTTCGGCTCGACGAGGTCGCGCACGGCCGCGAGGCGGATCTCCGTCCAGGGCGTGCGGTCGACGTACGCCTGCGCCATCCGCTCCATGAAGGCGCGGTCGTACTCGTCCGTGACCCGCCCGAACGCCGGCAGCTTCATCGGCGGGAGAACACGACCGGCGCCGCGACCGCGAGGAGCAGGAAGACGAAGAAGTAGTACATCTGCATGGTGAGGTAGAAGACGTTCGCGGCGAGCGTACCGGCGAGCGCAGCCGTGAGGCCCCAGGCCAGCGGCTGGACTCGCGCTCCGGTCACGTCCCCCGCCGCGGCGAGCGCGCGCCCGAGGCGGCGTAGGACGCCCAGGCGGCGGAAGACGTAGACGATGAAGGCGAGGAAGAGGACCGCGCCGACGATGCCTGTCTCCACGAGCAGCGCGATGTAGTACGAGTGCGGGCCCCAGTTGTCGCGGCCCGTGAGGAACTCGAAGTACGTCGAGAACGTGTTCAGCCCGCGGCCGAAGAGCGGGTTTGTGTCCAGCGCCGGCGGCAGGAGCTCGTAGAGGTCGAAGTGGGTCTGCGTCCCCCGCCCGCTCAGGCTCGTCCGCGCGCGCAGGAGACCGGAGACGATGGTCGAGTACTGGAGAGAGACGACCAGAAGGATCCCGGCGAGCGCTCCGACGGGGACGAGGAGGCGCCGCGAGACCATCAGCCTCCGGTACGGCACCGCCAGCACGAGGAGCCCGACGATCAGGCCGAGGGCGCCGCTCCGCGAGAAGGTCACCACCTCCGCGAGCGCGAGCACCGCGAGCGTGAGCACGAGCGGTGCGCGCATCGGGTGGCCGCGCTCCAGCCTCAGGTAGAGGGGCAGGAGGATCAGGATCGGGACGATCAGCGCGACGCCGAGGTGGTTCACGTCGAGCATGAGTCCGTTCGACCGGTAGATGTCCACCCCGGCGACGACGCCGAAGCGGAAGATGCCCTCGCTCCTGTCGCCCGTGATGGGCCCGAGGATGAGCGGGTCGAGGAACCCTCGACCGCCCATGGCGTAGAGGAACTCGAGCACCGCGTAGGCGCCGTTCAGCGCCATGCCCGCGACGAACGCGCCGAGCGTCTGCCAGTAGAAGCGCGTCGAGCGGCGTGCGAGGTGCGCGACCGCCGCGATCAGGAACGCGAAGTGGAGCGCGAACTTGGCCAGGCCCTTCGTGTACTGGCTCCGGTCGGCGCTCGTCTCGAGGTTGAAGTAGCCGACGAGGTAGACGACCGACAGCAGCGCGAGGAAGGCCAGCAGGACGACGACCGTGCGCGGGACGTTGCGGTCCCGGGCGACGAGGCGGTGCATGAGGAAGAGCCCCAGGAACGCAGCGACGGTCAGGTCCGAGAGGTAGATGTCGTTCCCACCACCCGCCGACCAGCGCAAGCGGACGAGCGTGATCGTGAAGACCGAGACCAGGAGGGCGAGGTCGGCTGCGCGCCCGGATCTCATCCGACCACGGCCTCGAGCAGATCCGCGTACTCGCGGGCACGCGTACGGCGGGAGAGCTTGTCGCGCCACTCTGGAGCAAGCGGCGTTTCGTTCAGCTTGCCGGCCCGCCACTGCTCGTCGAGCTCGGAGAGCGCGGCCGCCATCCCGTCGACGTCGTCGGGCGCGACGACCGTCCCCGCACCGGTGCCGCGGATGAGGGCGGCCGCCTCCCCGTCGGGCGGCACGACCGCGAGAATCGGGCGCTCGGCGGCGAGGTACTCGAAGACCTTCCCCGAGAGCACCCCGCGGCCGCGGCCCTGGTTATCGGGAATGAGCAGCAGGAGGGCGTCCGAGTCCCGCTGGAGCGCGAGCACGTCGGCCCTGGAGCGGTGGGAGACGACCTCGACGCGGTCTCCGAGGCCCAGCCTGTCCGCGTAGTCGCGGTAGGCGGTGGGGAAGCCGCCGACGAAGCGGGCGACGACAT
>DAITAN010000050.1:0-10719 GCA_036824235.1 Gaiellaceae bacterium
CGTCCCCGGCGAGGCGCGCGTGCTCGAGCGCCCGCTCGACGGCGGCCACCTGCTCGCCCCACTGGCAGACCGAGCCGTGGACGAAGCCCAGCAGGCGCCACGCCTTGGCGAGCAGCGCGTGGTCGCGCGCGTGCTCCGCCGCGGGGAGAAAACGCTCGACCTCGCCCACGACCTCGGCTCGCCAGGCTGCGAGGTCGTCGGTGACGTGGTGCAGGACGAGGAGGCGCGTCAGGACGGCGTCCGTATGCAGCCCGGCGTGGTCGTGCTGCGCGGTCGCCTCGACCGCCTCGTCGAGGAAGACGCTGGCCCAGGCGAACTCGCCGATCTCCATGAACGCCTCGCCCAGCATGGGCAAGAGCGCGAGCCGGCGCTCGTCTTCGGCCGGAAGGAGCTGGGCGGCTCGCCGGAGAAGGTTCGCCGCGGCCGGCATGTCGCCCCGGCCGAAGGCGCGCTTCCCGGCCGAGGCGAGACGCGCCGCCGCCCGCACGCCGAGCTTACGCCCGTGGTCGTCCAGGGGCCCGAGATCTGCCAAGTACCCGTGCGCCTGCTCGAGGTGGTAGCCGAGGATCTCCTCGTACTCGGTCTCGCGGTCGCGGTCGCGGTTGACGCGCTCGGCCCACGCGACGAACCGCTCGTGCAAGGCAACGCGGGCCCGCTTGAGGATGCCGGTGTACGCCGCGTCGCGGATGAGCAGGTGGTCGAAGCGGAATGCGCGCGCGCCACCGAGGCGTGACGTGTCCTCGCGCACGAGGTGTTTCTGCTCCAGGGACTCGAGGATCCCCGTGACCTCGGCGCGGAGGGACTCGGGGACGACCTCCTCGAGCGCGTCCTGGGCGAAGATGTAGCCGACGACCGAGGCGGCTTCGATCACGGCTCGCTCCTCGTCGGCCAGAAGGTCGAGGCGTGCTGCGAGCAGCGCCTGAATCGTGGGCGGGAGCGACAGCTTCTGGAGGTCGCCGGCGGCGACCCAGGAATCGCCCTCGAGGCGCACGAGGCCGTCGTCGACGAGCATGGACAGGAGCTGTTCCGCAAAGAGCGGGTTGCCCTCGGCGGCCTGCACGATTCGCTCCCGTACGTCTGCGGTCAGCGACCCGACCAGGCTCTCGACCACGCGTGCGCTCTCCTCGTCCGACAGCGGTTCGAGCCGGATGCGTAGACCGCTTGTATCTGCGCCCCAGGACGGCCGCTGCGCGTCGAGCTCCGGGCGGGCCGCGCAGACGAGGAGGACAGGGGCTTGCAGGGACTCGGCCACCCGCTCGACTAGGTCGAGGAAGGTGGCTTCTCCCCAGTGCACGTCCTCGAAGACGATGACGAGCGGCGTCTCTTCCGCGAGAGCCTCGAAGAGCTTGCGCGTACCCCAGAAGACCTCCTCGACCGGGAACTGCTGCTCGGACAGGCCGACCGCGGAAGCGACGCGTTCCAGCGCGTCGTCGGCGCCGGGTAGACAGGCGGCGAGCCGGGAGCGGGCGACATCCGGCGGATCGTCCTCGCTGATGCCGGCTACCTGGCGAACGACTTCGAGCAGCGGCCAGAACGTGATGCCTCGTCCGTACGGAAGGCAACGGCCGCGCGCCGTCCGGGCCCCGTCCCCGACGACTTCCGTGAACTCATGCGTGAGGCGGGACTTGCCGAGCCCGGCTGCAGCGAGGACGGTGACGAGACGGCACCTACTCTCGGAGATCGCCTGCTCGAGCTCGCCGGCAAGACTCGCGAGCTCACGCTCGCGTCCGAAGAGGGGCCGGCCGTCGGGGCGGTGGTCGCCGTCACCCTCCCGCATGGAGAGGACCCGGTATGCGGGCACCGGCTGCGGCCTGCCCTTGAGCTCCAGCTTTCCAACCGGCTCGACTTCGACGGCGTCTCGCACGAGCCGGTACGTCGATTGGCCGATGAGGATGCCCAGGGGTGGCGCTGCCTGCTCGAGGCGGGCGGCAACGTTGACGACGTCCCCGGTCGCAAGCCGCTGCCCGCTTGTGCTGTCGCCGGCCACGACCTCGCCGGTGTTCACGCCGGTTCGGTGGGTGAGGCGCACGCCCCAGCGACGGTGGAGCTCCTCGTTCAGTGCCTCGAGCCCGGTCTGCATCTCGGCCGCTGCTCGCACCGCCCGCAGCGCGTCGTCCTCGTGGGTCGAAGGCAGGCCGAAGACCGCCATGATCGCGTCGCCGATGTACTTCTCGACCGTGCCTCCGTGCGCCTCGAGCACGGACCGCATTTCCTCGAAGTAGCGCGCGAGGACCTCTCGCACGACCTCCGAGTCGAGCTCGTCGCCGAGGGTCGTCGACCCCTCGAGGTCGGAGAAGACGACAGTGACGAGCTTCCGCATCTCCCGGGGCGCGCTCGCGGCGACGAGCGGTGTGCCGCAGAAGCCGCAAAGACGGAAACGATCGGGGTTCTCCTCGCCGCAGCTCGGGCAGATGACCACGGAGCGAGTGTACGAGAGACCTTCGTGTCCGCCGTGTGAGCGACGGGGGCCCTTGCCTAGGCCGGGTTGCGGCCGGCGGCGAGCTTCACCGACACGGGAATCTCCAAGCGGTCGCCGACCTGGTACTGCTGCACGATCCGGTCGAAGGCTGTGCGAATCTTCCGCTGCACGTCTTCGCTCTGGCGAAGGATCAGCGCGGAGGTTCGGACGGTGCCGCCGAGCAACCCTCGCCACAGGTCGTCCGGGGAGGGTGCGGCGTGCGAGAACGCGATCGTCCTCACCTCGATGTCTTCGAGCCCTTGGTCGCGGAGAAGGCGATCAAACTCCCGGTCGTCGGCGAAGCGGAAGATCGGCGGCCCAACGGGGATCTCTGCGGGGGGCGTCGCCTCGGCCGCGGTCACCGCGTCGACGAGCACGCCGAGCAAGCGCGCCTTCTCCGGCACGTCCCAGACGGTGAGCGCGACTCGGCCACCCGGGGCGAGGACGCGGACGAACTCCGCGGCCGCCTGCTCCGGACGGCCTAGATGGAGCAGGATGAAGTTCCCGACGACCGCATCGAACGACCCGTCCGGGAACGGGAGCGCTTCGACGCTGCCACGGCGAAACTCGATTTGCGGAAGACGCCGGCGCGCGCGTGAAAGCATCGCTTCGGCGTTGTCGAGACCGATGGTCACCGCACCCCGTTCGGCGGCCTCGGCGGCGACATAGCCGGGACCTGTTGCCACGTCGAGCACTCGCTCCCCGGCGCGAATCTCGGCTGCGTCGAGCAGCGGGTCGACCAACCTTGTCGTGATCTGGCCGAAGAAGTCCGCGTACCCGGCGGCCTGCGTCTCCCAGCCCGCCGCCTCGAAGGCGTTGAACGCGTCCGCGTCGACCCTTGCCTCGGTCATGCACCGCCGATCCTATGACCGCGGCTGTCAGCTCGCCACCGCGCAGAGTGCAACACCCGGAAGCTCGTAGCGATCCTCGACTGCGAAGCGCGGAAAGGCGTCCTCGACATCCTTCTTGACCGCAGCGCGCTCGGTGTCGGGCAACGCCCGCATCGCGAGTGCAACGGGGCCGGCTGTGTCGGAGATGAAGCTCAGGTACCCGTCCACGTCCGGCAGGACGAAGCGCACAGGAACCTCCCCGGTACGAACGTCGCTGAAGCCGGCACCTTCGAGGAGCGCGGTCGTGCGTTCCGGGCTCGCCATGCTGAAGGGCCCAGGGGCGGGCGGCGGCTCGAGCGGCGGGATGTGGCCGCGCAGGCCGAGGCTCATCCCGATGAGCCCGAAGAAGGGGTTGCGCTCGGGGGCTCCCCAGCTTGCGAGCGCCAGCCGTCCGCCAGGGCGCAAGACGCGTCGAGTCTCGGCGAGCGCCGTGGCCTGGTCATCCATCAGCATGTATCCGAACCGGCAGAGGACACCGTCAACCGAATCGGTCTCGAGAGGTAGTCGTTCCGCGTCCATGACCTCGTACGTGACGTTCTTCACGCCGAGCTCGGCGCCACGGCGGCGGGCCGCGTCGAGCATCGTCGGCGAGAAGTCGGTCGTGATCAACCGGCCGCGCTCGCCGAGGGACGGTGCAGCCTGGAAACCGGTCTCGCCCACGCCGGCGGCGAGCTCCAGCACCGTGTCCCCCTCGCTTGGCCGAACCTCCGTGACCATCCAGTCACGGATAGGCGTGCAAACGCCCTCGACGTCCTCTCGCCGGCGCTCCCACGACGGCGCGATCGCCTCCGCGATCTCGTAGCTGTCCGTCAGGAAGGCGGCTAGCGTCTCGGTCGTCATCGTCTCCTCCTTGGCTGCGTGCAGAGTCAAGGAGGACGCTAGGAGGGCGCCTCCCGTTGGGCAATCGGGAGTTCTCCCCATGCCACGAGCCCGTGCTCCATCGCGAACAGCGTCGCCCCAGCACGGGTCGACACGCCGATCTTGCGGTAGGAGCTCTGGATGTGGTGGTCCGCGGTCTTGATCGAGATGCCGAGTGCCCGAGCAACCTGCTTGGTCTGTAGCCCCCGGGCCAGCATGGCCACGACCTCGGCCTCGCGCTCGGTCAGGCCCGCCGGCCGCTCCAGCCGCGGCGCCTGTTGCCCGGCCGCCTCGATCACCGCGGTCACCGCATCGGGATCGAGCCGTCCGGCGCTCGCTTCCCGGGCGAGCTCGTCGGCGGCCTGCTCTGCCGAGAGAGCGTCGCGGTAGGGCCGCATCTCGGTCATCGCGTGATAGGCGTCGGCTGCGGCCAGGAGGCGTGCAGGCTGGGTGAGCTCCGCACCGGCGGATCCCCGGTGGTAGCCGGAACGGTCGAGGCGCTCGTGGTGGGCGCCTGCGATCGGCGCAAGCGTCGACAGGAAGTCCGAACGGGAGAGCACGCGCTCGGTCTGGTAGGGGTGAAGCCGCACGTGCTCCCAATCGTCCGGGGTGAGTGCGGCCGGCTTCTGCCAGATCCGAGGGTGAACCGCTGCCCGCCCCAGATCGTGAACGAGCGCCGCACGCCAGACCGCGGCGGCGTCGGTCTCGTCCAGGCGGGATCCCTCGGCTGCCGCGCGCACCAGCCCGGCCACGCCGGTCGAGTGGCCGGACAGGTAGGGGGAGATCAGGTCGGCGAAATGGCCGAGCGCTCTCAGCGCCGCGTCGATCGCTTCGCCTTCGAGCATCAGGCGGGGATCGGGCTCACAGTCGAGCGTCTCCTCCCAGGCGGACGGGTCGCGCTCGAGCGCAAGGATCTGGGGAGCGCCGTCCGCGAGGCAGGCCGCGACCTCGGGGTCGAACCCGTGGCCGGCCCGCTCGCGCACGACGCGGACCGCGTACTCCTCGCCGCCCAGCATGCGCTGGAGCGCCGCGTCGCGCGCGACGTGAACGATTCGGAGCGCCAGCGGGATCTCATCCTCCTTGGCCCGGCCGAGCGGGCCCTTGCCGTCCCAGCGTTCTGTGAGATGGACGAAGAGACCGTGGATCGAAGGAGGGAGCGCAAGGCGCTCGGCCAGCATCTGCGCGACCTCGCAGATCGCCGCCAGGTGAGGATCCCGTTCCCTCCGAGCCTTGGGCAACCGGCGGGCGATCTGCAGCGCGCGGACGGGTGGAGAGCTTCCCGGTGTCGGAAGCGCGCGCACGATCCCGGTCAGCACCTCGCGTTGCGACCCAAATGTCGCCGGGATGAGGTGCCTCGTCATCGAGCCGCCGAAGATCTGCGTGGTCACGTCGGTATCCGTGGTGCAGCCCGAATACATCAACAGGCCCGCGTAGTAGGTCTGCGAGGCCGTCGCCCGGTCGACTCCAAGGCGGTCCGCAAGCCGCATCGCGACCAACGTGCCGTGCAGGCCCTGCTCGAACGGAAAGCCCATCCCCAGGTCAGTGGCCAGGCAGAGCGTCGCGGCCACCTCGGCGGTACGCACCCGGTCAGACGTGGGAGCTGCCTCGTTCGACACGCCGCGACGGTACCCCACGGTCGCAGGGAGTGGGGGGAGCCCGAAGGCTCCCCCCACGTGTCTCTAGGCTGCGAGGTCGAACGCCGGCTCTGCGACCGCCGGGGCCTGCTCGAGCTCGTCTTTGCGGATGAGCGTGAGCGCAGCCACGATGCCGAGGCCTGCGATGATCACGCCGGCGAGGAACGCCGCCGTGAAGCCGTCGACGAGGGCGTCGGGGAGCGCTGCTCCCGACGCGACCGAGTCGCTGGTCTGCGTCGTGGCGATCGTCGACAGCGCGGCGATGCCGAGCGCGCCGCCGATCTGCTGCGACGTGTTGATGAGGCCGGAGGCGAGCCCCGCCTCGGCGGGCTCCACGCCCGCGAGCGCGGCAATCGAGATCGGTACGAACGAGAAGCCGATGCCGACGCCGATCAGCAGGAAGCCCGGCAGGAGGTCGTTGAGGTACGTGCCGTCGACGGAGACCTGCGTGAAGTACACGAGGCCGCCGGTCAGCATCGTCATCCCGACCGTCAGCACCGGCTTGACGCCGATCCTGGTCACGAGCTGCGCCGCCACCGCCGACCAGAGGATCGCGGTGCCCGCGACGGCGAGGTACGCGATGCCCGTCTTCATGGCCGAGTACCCCAGGACCTGCTGCATGTACAGGGTCAGCATCAGGAACATCGAGAACATCGCGGTGCCCATGATGAAACCGGCCACGTTCGCCCCGCTGACGGTCTTGGTGCGCAGGATCCCGAAGCGCATGAGCGGCTCGGGGTGCCTGAGCTCCCAGCCGACGAAGCCGGCGAGGAGGGCGAGCGACGTCGCGAAGAACGCGATGGTCTGACCGGCGAGCCACCCATCACGGCCGGCCTCGGTGATCGCGTAGACGAGCAGCGAGAGGCCGCCGGTGACGAGCACCGCGCCGGGGAGGTCGAAGGTCTTCACGCGGGCGTCGCGGCTCTCGGCGAGGAGAACCGGTGCCAGCGCGAAGCCGGCGACTCCGATGGGAATGTTGACGAAGAAGATCCACTCCCAGCTCAGAGCGTCCGTGAGAATACCGCCGAGCAACACGCCGGCCGCGGCACCGAACCCGCCGACGGCGCCCCACACGCCGAGCGCGATGTTCCGCTCACGGCCTTCGACGAACGTGGTGGAGAGGATCGAGAGCGCAGCCGGCGTGATGATCGCCGCGCCGAGCCCCTGGAGCGCGCGGGCCCCGATCAGCGACGTCTCGGACCACGCCAGCCCCGCGAGGAGGGAGGCAAGCGTGAAGACGACGATGCCGACGAGGAAGATGCGTCTGCGTCCGAGCAGGTCCGCAGCGCGCCCTCCCAGGAGCAGGAAGCCGCCGAAGACGAGCGCGTACGCGCTGATTACCCACTGGAGGTTCTCCTGGGAGAACCCGAGGTCGACCTGAATCGAGGGCAGCGCGACGTTCACGATCGCGATGTCCAGGACGACCATGAACTGGACGACGCTCAGGAGCGCCAGAGCCAGCCACTTGCGTCGTTCGGAAACCATCATGTCGTCCATAGTCCTTTCAACTTGACTAGTAAGACTGCTAAGTTAGCAGAGAGTACTTTCGATTAGCAAGTAAAGACTGTGTAACAGCAAGCAGAGCCGCTACAATGCTGTCATGAAGCGGCGCTACGACTTCTACTGCCCGGTGGCCCACGCGTTGCGCCTCGTGGGCGAGCGGTGGGCGTTGCTCCTCGTGCTGGAGCTGATGGGCGGGCCGAAGCGCTACACGGACCTCGCCGAGGCTCTGCCCGGAATCGGGACGAACATCCTCGCCGACCGGCTACGCGACCTCGAGGCCGGCGGCATCCTCGCCAAGCGGAAGCTGCCGCCCCCGGCCGCCTCTCGGGTCTACGAGCTGACCGAGTACGGCCGTGCTCTCCGCCCGGCCATCCGCGAGCTGGCCATCTGGGGCGCGCGCTCGCTCGGCCCACCGACCGGCGACGACGAGCTGTTCCCGGGTTGGCTCGAGAACGCGCTCGACACGGTCGTCGCCCCGCTTGCGCCGCCCGGTCGCTTCGAGTTTCGCGTCGGGGACGAGGTGGCGTCGATTGTCGACGGCGAGGCCCAGACCGGGCCCGTCGAGGACCCCGACGTCGTCGTCGAGACCGACCCGGTGGGCATCTACCACATGTTCGTCGATCGACGGCTCGACCTCGGCACGATCCGCGGAGACCGCGCGCTGCTCGCGCAGCTCATCGACACGACGCCGGAGCACGTGGACCTTCCGGTGCCGGCGTAGCGCCGACGCCAAGCGCCGACACACCGCTCGGTACGATCGGCGCGTGATCGAAGGGCATCTCTGCGGTGCTCCCCGCGGGCTCGAGCTCGGGTGCCGCGGCTGGGAGCAGGAGGGTGCGCTGCGCTGCCTGCTCAACAACCTCGACCCCAAGGTCGCCGAGGACGCGGCCTCGCTCGTCGTCTACGGCGGCCGCGGCCGTGCGGCTCGTGACCAGACTGCCCTCGCGGGCATCGTCGCGGCGCTCGAGCGGCTCGGCTCCGATGAGACGCTCATCGTCCAGTCCGGCAAGGCAGTGGCGGTGCTGCCGACGCAGGAGGACGCGCCGCGCGTCCTCATCTCGACCGCGATGGTCGTCCCGGCCTGGTCCGACGAGGACACGTTCCGCCGCCTCGAGGACGAGGGTCTCACGATGTACGGGCAGATGACGGCGGCGGGGTGGTTCTACATCGGCACGCAGGGAATCCTCGGCTTCACGTACGAGACGTTTCGCGCCGTCGCGGATGCCCACTTCGGCGGCACGCTCGCCGGGCGCCGCGTCCTGACCGCCGGTCTCGGCGGCATGGGAGGCGCACAGGGGTTCGGCGTCACGCGCAACGGCGGCCGCGCGCTCGTCGTCGAGGTCGACTCCGCGCGGGCCGAGCGGCGCCTCCGCGACGGATGGGTCGACGTGGTCGCGGGCTACGACGAAGCGCTCGCCGCGCACCTGGATCCGGACGGGCCCGACGCGGTCGCGCTGGTCGGCAACGCGGCCGACGTCGTGCCGCGCCTGCTCGAGGACGGCGTCCATTTCGACGTCGTCACCGACCAGACGCCGGCCCACGATCCGCTGGGGGCGTACGTGCCACGTGGGTTTACGGCGGCGGAGGCGGCGGGAGCGGACGCGGGTGACTCCGACTTTCGCGCGGCGGTCTTCGACTCGCTCGCCGACCACGTGCGGGCGCTGCTCGGCTACCGCGAGCGGGGCGCTGTCGTGTTCGAGTACGGGAACGGCATCCGCGCCCAGGCGGCGGCACACGGCGTCGAGGACGCTTTCGAGGTCCCCGGCTTCGTCTCCGCCTACGTGCGGCCGATCTTCGCCCACGGTGTCGGCCCGTTCCGCTGGATCTGCCTTTCGGGCGACCCGGCCGATCTGAGGCGGAGCGAGGACGTTCTCATGGAGGTCGTGGGCACCGACTCGCTCCGAGCCTGGATCGAGCTCGCGCGGGAGCGCGTTCCGCTCCAGGGCCTGCCGGCGCGCATCTGCTGGCTCGGCCTGGGCCAGCGCGACAAGGTCGCGCTCGCACTGAACGAGCTCGTCCGCTCGGGGGAGTGCGGGCCGCTCGCGCTCGGCCGCGACCACATGGATCCCGCCTCGGTCGCCTCACCGACCCGCGAGACCGAGGGGATGCTCGACGGGAGCGACGCGATCGCCGACTGGCCGGTCCTCTCGGCGATGCTCAACGCCGCGCAGGGCGCCAGCTGGGTCGCGATCGGGAACGGCGGCGGCGTCGGTGTCGGCCGCTCGATCCACTCGGGCCTGGTCGTCGTCGCGGACGGCTCCGAGCTCGCCGAGCGCAAGCTTCGGCGCGTGTTCTGGACCGACCCGGCGCTCGGCGTCGCGCGCTACGTCGACGCCGGCTATCCGGAGGCGCGCGAAGAGGCCGCTCGCCACGGACTGGACCTCCCGGGTTGAGCTTTCGTCTCGAGCGCTCGCTACGCCCGGGCGAGCTTGCCGAGACGCTGCGCCGCGAGGCGCGGGACGGACTCACGGCGACACCGAAGCGCATGCGCTCTCGGTGGATCTGGGACGCCCGCGCCGCGGAGCTGTACGAGCGGATCATGGAGCTCCCCGAGTACTACCTCCCCGAGGCCGAGCGCTCGATCCTGCGAGTGCGTGCGGCGGAGATCGCCGAGTCGACGCGGCCGCGCACGATGCTGGAGCTCGGCTCGGGCTCCTCGGTGAAGACCACCATCCTGCTCGATGCGCTCTCCGGGCTCGAGAGGTTCGTTGCCGTCGACGTGAGCGAGAGCTCGCTGGTCGAGGCCGGCGAGCGGCTCGCCGAGCGCTACCCGCGGCTCGAGCTCGTCGGCATCCTCGGAGACTTCGAGCAGAACCTGCCGGGCCCGTTCGAACGGACGCTGCTCGTCTGCCTCGGCTCCACGATCGGTGCGCTCGATCCCGAAGACCGGGCTTCCCTGCTCGGCGGGGTTCCGGCGGCTCTCGGACCTGACGGGCGACTCCTGCTCGGTCTCGACCTCGTGAAGCCAGTGGATCGGTTCCTGGCCGCCTACGGCGACTCCCAAGGGCTGTCCGCTGCGCTCATCGCCAACCTGCTGCCCATCCTCAACCGCGAGCTCGGTGCCGATTTCGATGCCACTGCGTTCCGTCCGGAGATCGCCTGGAACGCGGAGCTCGAGCGGATGGAGATGGGCGTGCGCTCGCTCTCGGCACAGCGCGTCTCGCTCCCGGCGATCGAGCTCACGGTCGAGTTCGCGGAGGGCGAGACGTTCCGCACGGAGATCTCGACGAAGTTCCGGCGCGAGGGAGTGGAAGCGGAGCTCGCGGCGGCCGGCCTCGCGATCGACGCGTGGTGGACGGACGAGCCCGGCGACTTCGTGCTATGTCTCGCGCGGGCCGTCGCGGAGCGCGCGCAGGCCGCGTAGGACGCAGTTGCG
>DAITAN010000051.1:0-10705 GCA_036824235.1 Gaiellaceae bacterium
GGCGGCCTCAGCCGAGCGAGACCTCGTCGACCGGCTGACCGCGAAGGCGCGCGCCTTGCTCGAGGCCGCCGATCAGACAGCGACAGAGGCGATGGTCCGGCGCGTGAGCGGCACGCTCCACGCCGCCGCAACGCGGCCTGACCTCCGCGAGGCGGCCGAGAACGGGCGGCTCGAGCACGAGGAGGAGACGACGGGCTTCGGCTTCGACCTGCTGAGCCAGGTGCCGGCCGCGCCAGAGGGGGCCAAGCCGGCGACGGGCAAGCGGGCGCGGGAGCGCAAGGAGGCTGCGCAGGAGCGCCTGCAGGAAGCCTGCGAAGCGCTTGCAGACGCACGCGCGGAGGCCAAGGACGGCGCCGCCGAGGTGAAGCGTCTGACCCGCGAGCTCGAGCGCTCTACGGCGGAGGACGGGCGGCGCGCGATGGAGGTCGAGCGCCGCGAGCGCGCGGTCGAGCAGGCCCAGGCGAAGCTCGACGAGCTCGACTGAGCCTGCTCGACCCGTCGCTAGGCCCTGGACCCGGCGATCTCCCTCGCCTCCTCACGCTCCGCTGCGTCGTCGACCTCGTCGGCGATCTCCGCGGCGCCCTTGGCGACCTCGAACGTGAGACCTCCGTCGCCGGCCTCCACGACCACACGATCGTCGGGCGCCAGCTCGTCGCTCAGCACCAGGCGCGAGAGCTCATTCTCGAGCTCGCGCTGGATCGCACGCCGCAACGGTCGCGCGCCGAACTCGGGATCGAAGCCGATCTCGGCGAGGTGTTCGACGGCGGAGTCCGCGACCTCGAGCTCGATGTGCTGTGCGCGCAGGCGCCGGCCGACCCGGTCGAGCAGGAGCTTCGTGATCTCGGCCACCTGAGTGCGGTCCAGCGCGCGGAAGACGATGATCTCGTCGATCCGGTTGATGAACTCCGGACGGAAGCTCCCGCGGAGGGTCTCCATCAGATCCTCCTTGAGCTCCTCGAACGACTCTGTGCCTCGGCGGGCGTGCTCCTGGATCCTGGCCGCGCCGAGGTTGGAGGTCATGATCACGACGGTGTTCTTGAAGTCCACGGTTCGGCCCTGGGCGTCCGTGAGCCGCCCGTCGTCGAGAATCTGCAGCAGGATATTGAAGATGTCCGCGTGCGCCTTCTCGATTTCGTCGAAGAGGAGGACCGAGTACGGCCGGCGGCGGACGGTCTCCGTCAGCTGTCCTGCCTCCTCGTAGCCGACGTAGCCCGGCGGGGCGCCGACGAGCCTCGAGACGGTGTGGCGCTCCTGGAACTCGCTCATGTCGAAGCGGGCCATCACCTCCTCGTCACCGAAGAGCGCCTCGGCGAGCGTTCTCGCGAGCTCGGTCTTGCCGACCCCGGTCGGCCCCAGGAAGAGGAAGCTCCCGACGGGGCGGCGCGGGTCACCGAGCCCGGCTCTGGCGCGACGGATCGCCTCGGCGACGGCGGAGACGGCCTCCTCCTGGCCGACCACGCGCTCGTGGAGGGTCTGCTCCAGCCGCAGGAGACGCTCTCGCTCCTCCTCGGTCAGCTGTGAGACCGGGATGCCGGTCCGGCGGGACACGACCTCGGCGATGTCTTCGGCGGTGACTTCGGGCGCTCGCGTGCGGCCTTCGCGGCGCTGGCTGAGCTGTTCGCGCCGCTCGTCGACTTGTGCCTTGAGCTCGTCGGCACGCTGGTAGTTCTCCGCCGAGATCGCCTGGTCGCGTTCGCGCTCGGCGTGGCGAATCTGGTCCTCGAGGGCTTTCGTGTCCTCGGGCTTCGCCCGCGAGCGGAGGCGCACCCGTGCGCTCGCCTGGTCGACGAGGTCGATCGCCTTGTCGGGCAGGAAGCGGTCGCGGATGTACCGGTCTGACAGCTCCGCCGCCGCGATGATCGCCTCCTCGGTGATGCGTACGCGGTGGAAGGCCTCGTAGCGGTCCTTCAGGCCGGTGAGGATCTCGATCGTCTCGTCGACCGTCGGCTCGCTCACCAGCACGGGCTGGAAGCGTCGTTCGAGGGCCGCGTCCTTCTCGATGTTCTTGCGGTACTCGTCGAGCGTCGTCGCCCCGATCATGTGGAGCTCCCCGCGGGCAAGCGGAGGCTTCAGCATGTTCCCGGCGTCCATGGCTCCCTCGGCCGCGCCGGCGCCCACGACGGTGTGCATCTCGTCGAGGAATACGATGAGCTCGTCGGCGTTCCGGGTGACGTCGTCGATGACGCCCTTGAGGCGCTCCTCGAACTCGCCACGGTACTTCGTTCCGGCGATCATCCCTGCGAGGTCGAGAGCGACGAGGCGCTTGCCGCTCAGCGTCTCCGGGACGTCGTCGTTGACGATCCGCTGGGCAATCCCCTCGGCGATCGCCGTCTTCCCGACCCCCGGATCGCCGAGAAGAACCGGGTTGTTCTTCGTCCGGCGCGAGAGGATCTCGATCGTCTGCTCGATTTCGTCTGCGCGCCCGATCACCGGGTCGAGCTTCCCGTTACGGGCCTCCTCGGTGAGGTCCCGGCTGTGCTCGTCCAACGCCTTCGTGGTGCTCGCCGGACGGCCGCCGCCCTCCACGGCCTCCACGCCGCGGATCACTGCGCCGCGAAGCTTGGTGTGGGTGACGCCGAAACGCGACAGCAGTTCTCCGGCCGGCTCCTCCTCGTCCCGCGCCAGCGCGAGCAGCACGTGCTCCGGGCCGACGTAGGAGGCGCCGAGCTGGCGCGATTCCTCGTAGGCCGCGAGCAGCGCGGCTTTCGCGTCGGGGGTGAGGGACGGCGCGACGTCGGTGCGCTCGCCCTGGTCGGCCTCCTCCTCGACCTGCTCGGCGATCGCGCCGGCGTCCGCGCCGAGCTGCTTCAGCACGTGGCTCACGACGTCGTCCTGAACAGCGGCCCAGAGCAGGTGATCGGTGTCGAGGTCGAGGCTGCCCCACTCGAGCGCCTTCTGCGCCGCGCGCTGGAGGAGCTCCCGCGTCGCGTCGCTGAACGACTCCGTCACGTCGATCTGCTCGACGGGCCGCTGCGGTCTGGCGCCGGCCGTGCCGGCCGCGCGTCCACCGAAGTCCTCGAAGAAATCGGAGAAGAACTCGTCGAACAGGCTTCGTCCGCTGCCGCCTCCGTCCGCGAGCCCGAGGCGGCCCGCCCGCGCCTCCGCCAGGTGGATCTCACAGAGGTTTCGCGTGACGACCCGGCCGTTCTCCCGGATCCTCACCGTCGCCACTGCCGGGCGACTGCCGTCGATGTCACAGAGTGGGGTGGCCATGTGGCCCTCCTCCCGATCGACTGTATCTAAGGACACTACCCGCCCGGTCGCGCCCTAACCGCGCTGATTTCCCAGGCCATTCGAAGGGGGCCTGCGAATAGACTCGGGGGTGTGGTCGAAGACGACGCTGAGGCGATTCACAAGGCGCTGGGGCAAGCCGAGGCGCGACGTGGAGCGGCCGAGCGGCGGGCCCGGACGTACCTGGTGGCGCGTGGGGTCGTCGACCACACGAACCGCGACCTGCGGCTCCTCGTGCTCGAGGCTGCGTCAGAAGATCAGGGCGCCGGGAAGTAGCAGCGGATCGTCAGGCCCTGGCCGCGGGCGCCCTGCGCCTCGACGGTTCCACCGGCCGAGTTGATCACGTGCTTCACGATTGCGAGGCCGAGCCCGGTCCCTCGCGACGCCCGTGCCCGGTCGCCCCGGTAGAAGCGCTCGAAGAGGCGGGGGACGTCCTCCTCGAGGACACCGACGCCGTCGTCGGCGACGATCAACGCGACGCCGCCGTCCTCGTGGCGGAGCGTGACGGACACGTGCGCACCCGGGCCTGCGTAGCGGACGGCGTTCTGGGCCAGGTTCTGAACCACCACGCGGATCATCCGCGGCCTCATGGGCAGCTCTGCATCCTCGTCGGCCTCGACCTCGATCACCACTCCGGCGCGGGAGGCCTGCTCCTGGAGGCTCTCGACGACCTCGACGATGATCGGGAAAACCAGGGTCGTCCCGAGCCCGACGACCTCGTGCCCGGACTCGAGCTCGGACAGGAACAGGATGTCGTCGATCAGCTCTCGGATCTGGTCGACTTCGCCCTGCGCCTGCTCAACGAGCTCGATCACGTCGGAGCCGGGCAGCGTGGCGGTCTCGAGTAACGCAAGCACGCGCGCGAGGGGTGTGCGCAGCTCGTGGGAGACCGCCGCGGTGAAGCCGGCGCGTAGCTCCTCGTAGGCGGCCATGTCGCCGGAGTCGCGCGCATAGACGATCGTCTCCCGCCGGCCGTCGACCTCGTACGGGATCGTGATGGTCCCGGCCTGCGTCAGCGCCTCGGGAGCCACGGCGCCCTCCTCCAGACCGCCGAGGAGCTCGCGCGCGCGGCGGCTGGCGGCCACGACCCGGTCGTGGTCATCGAGGACGACGACGATCTCCCGGCTCTCCTCCACCAGTGCGCGTCCGCGGCGGGCTTCGAGGCGAAGGCCGTCGAGGCCCGTGTCCGACCGCGGGCCGTCCTGGCGACGTCGGAGGAAGCTCGGCACCTCGGCGTGATCGTAGCCCGCTGACGGGTCCGAACAAACGCGGTGCCAAACCAGTCCCACAAGACGTGAGGTGGAAAGTCGGACTCGCGCTGGGGCTCGCGGCGGTCGCCGGGGTCCTGTTGGTTAGAGCAGGCGGCTCCGTGGCCTCCGCAGTCGAGACGCGCCCGTGGCAGGCGCTCCCCGACCCGCCGCTGAGCCCTCGCGAGCTACCGATTGGCTTCTGGACCGGGGAGGAGGTCGTCCTCGTCGGCGGCAGTGACACGCCTCCCTGTGACCCGAGCGCCCAGTGCGCGGCGCCCACGAAGCCGCCTCTCGCCGACGGGGCGGCCTATGACCCCGACACCGGCCTCTGGCGCCCGATTGCGGACGCGCCGATCGGCTTTTCCTGGGCTCAGACGATTGTGCTCGGATCGACCGCCTACGTCTGGGTCGGCGGTGAGCCACAGCGGCCGGGAGCGCCGAGCGCCTTCCTCACCTACCGCATCGAGGGCGACCGCTGGGACGAGCTGGCGATGCCGGACGGGGATCCGAACGCGTACTACCTCATGACCGCCGGGAAGCAGATCGTCGCCTACAGCTGGGGCGACGATCCGCGCGAGATCCCGGACTTCATCTTTGATTCCGGCACGGAAACCTGGAACGAGCTTCCGGACGACCCGCTCTCGCCCGGCTTCGACCGCTTCATGCGCTGGTCCGACGGGGAGCTTCTCCTCTTCGACCACGAGCTCGTCGCCAACCCGCCCGGCGACATCCCCCTCCGCGGCGCTGCGCTCGACCTCGCAAACGGTGCGTGGCGGATCCTCGAGAACCCCGATGCGGCCCTCGCCCGCAGCGGGTGGTGGACGCCGTCCGAGCAGGACGACTTCGTGCACGCCGGCTCCGTGGGCGAGTCGCATGCGGAGTACCGCCTGCGGTCGGGAATCGTGTTCGACGAGACAACGGGCTCGTGGCTCCTCATGCCGGAGCTCGAACCACTCGAGACCGCATACGGCGGGACGACGGACGTGGCGGCCGGGACGGATCTCTTCGTCTTCCTCGGCTCGAACTGGTCCGAACCACTCGGAAAGCTCCACTCGAAGGCCTGGCTGTGGTCACCCCGGCCGGAGTAGGGTTCACCACTTCTTCACCACTTCGCTACCTTTCCGGTACCCCCGTGTGCCCTTCCGGAGGGCAGAATCGAGGCAGCGTGGCGAAGGTGCTCATCATCGAGGACGACGACGTCATCGCCGAGGGCATGTCGCGGCACCTCACGTCGGCGGGCTTCGACCCACTCTGGGTGAACAAGGGCGAGTCGGGCCTCGCGCGCCTTCGCTACGAGCGCCCGGACGTGTGCGTCCTCGATCTCATGCTTCCGGGCATCGACGGCTGGAAGCTGATCGAGACGGCGCGCTCCGAGGGGATCGGGACGCCGATCGTCGTCGTGAGCGCCCGCGGCACGGAGCACGACCGCGTGCACGCCCTCGAGATCGGCGCCGACGACTACCTCGTCAAGCCGTTCTCCATGAAAGAGCTTGTCGCGCGCGTGCGCGCGGCGGCTCGCCGCGGTGTCCGCGTCCAGGACGAGCGTCGCGGCGAGCCAATAGAGATTGCGGAGCTCACCGTCGACCCGCTCAACGTGCAGGCCTATGTCGGGGGCGAGAGCGCCGAGCTGACGCCGACCGAGTTCCGCCTTCTCTACGCGCTCGCGCTGGAGCAGGGGCGGGTCGTCACGCGCGACGAGCTCCTCCAGAAGGTGTGGGGCAGGCGGCTGACGCATCGCGACCGCACGGTGGACGTCTTCGTGCGCAAGATCCGCGACAAGCTCGAGTCCCTCGCGCCGGGCCACACCTTCGTCCAGACGCGCTACGGCGTCGGTTACAAGCTCGAGGCCGTCCCGAAGTAATTCGGAGCAGGAGCCGACGCATCGGCGCCGTCGCCTTTAGGATCGAGGCGCGTGCCCGTGATCGCGAACCACATGTCGCGCGACCTGCTGATGATCGACCCGGAAGAGCGGGTGGCCGAGGCCGCGCGTCGGATGGTCGGGCGCGGCGTAGGCGCCGTGCTCGTGATGGACGGCGAGCGGCTCGAGGGGATTCTCACCGAGCGCGACGTTCTCAAGGCCGTGGCCACAGGACTCGCGGAAGACGCGCGCGTGCGCGAGTGGATGACGCGGCACCCGGAGACCATCGAGGCCTCGGAGGCGACCGGACAGGCCGCGGCGCTCATGATCCACGGGGGTTTCCGTCACCTGCCGGTCGTCGACGACGGGAAGATCGCCGGGATCGTCTCGATCCGCGACCTCATGCGCGTCACGCTCGAGGATTCCGCGCCCCGCGGCGCCTGAGCCCGCCTCGCGTCACCTACCTCGTGCCTTTCCGCGCGGCGGCGGTCGAAGCGTCCGTCGCAGCGGCCTGAGGCCGGAGGCCCAGCACCAGCACCGCTAGCGCGACCGCCGCGGCGAGCGGCACGAGGCCGATCCAGGCGAATGAGAGCCCTTCGGCCACGCCTCCGCCCGCGAGCGGCCCGATCAGGTAGCCGGCGATCCCGATCTGCGACCAGACGATCATCGCCGTCACGATCCGCTCGGTGCCGACGGCGTCGAAGAGGAGGCCGGTGGATCCGGTCTCGGTGAACGAGAACCCGAGGCCGGTGACGACGAGCGCCGCGATCCAGACGGGCACGCTCTCGCCGAGGCCGGCCCAGGCGATGCCGATGACGGTCAGCACCACGCCCAACGGGACCACGACCTTCGGCCGGAGCTGCCCGGCGGCGATCGCCCCGACGGCGAACACGAGCGCCAGGCCCGCGTAGAGCCCACCGATCTCCGCCTGGCCGAGGTGGGTGTCGAAGTGGAGCGGCAGCGCGCCCTCGATGATCCCGAGGACGATGACGGCGTAGAGGACCGCGCCGCACGAGATCCAGAACCCGCGTATCCGCAGGGCCGCGCGATCGGCCTGGAACACCTTGCGCTGCGCCGGCGGGGCGAGCAGGAGGGCGAGCCCGACGCTCAGGAGGACGAGCACGAGGTAGGCGGCGAACGGCGCCCGCACGCCGCCGAGCGCGCCGAGCGCGGGCCCGATCACGCCGCCGATCGAGTAGGCGGCCAGCATGCGACTCATGCCCGCGTACTCGTCGCCGGGGCTGTGCTCCAGCGACGCGAAGGTGACGCCCATCCACAGGCCGCCCGAGCCGAAGCCCATCACGAGCCTGGCGGCGAAGTAGACGCCCAGGTCGTCGGAGACGACGAACCCGACGCAGCCCGCGGCGATCACGAGGAGCGAGGCGACCAGGACCGTGCGCGTGCGGCCGCGCGAGATCCCGGGCGCCGCGGCGACGAAGCCGAACAGCATTCCCACCGGGAACACGGCCACGAGCGCACCGATGACCGCCGGCCCGGCACCGGTGGTCTCGGAGATTCCCGGGAGTACCGGCGCGATCACGCTGTACCCCGCCGCGTCGAGCGCGCTCAAGGCGACGATGATCGGCCACGAAGAGGCCGGGCCTGTTCTCCGTTTGTTCACCACACCGTAACCCCGACTGGCTCTCTGGACCGGGATCATGCACTCTCCAACAATGCGCGCAGAGCTGGAAGCCGTCCCCAGGGGCGGCGATCGTCTTCTTAACCGCGAGCTTTCGTGGCTCGAGTTCAACGCGCGGGTTCTGGACATGGCAAGCGATCCGGCGGTCCCGCTGCTCGAACGCGTCAAGTTCTGCTCGATCTTCTCGGCCAACCTGGACGAGTTCTTCATGGTGCGCGTCGCAGGCCTCATGGGCCAGGAGGCGGCCGGGATCGCCGTCCGCTCGATCGACGGCCGCACTCCGACCGCCGCGCTCGCCGAGATCCGGGAGCGCGTATTGGCGCTGACGGCGCGCCAGTCGCGCCTGTGGGGCCGTGAGCTCGTGCCGGCGCTCGCCGAGCACGGAGTCGTGATCGTCCAAGTCGAGGAGTGCCAGGAGAAGGAGCTCGTCGAGCTCGAGAAGCGGTTCGATCGCGAGATCTACCCGGTGCTGACGCCGCTCGCGGTCGGTTCCGGGCAGCCCTTCCCGTACATCTCGGGCCTCTCGAACAGCCTCGCCGTGCTCGTGCGCGACCCCGATACCGGAGAGGAGCGCTTCGCGCGCGTGAAGGTTCCAGAGGGCCTGCCGCGCTTTCTCGAGGTCGGGAAGCGGGTCGCGCTCGTCCCGCTCGAGACCGTGATCGCGCACTTCCTCGCGCGCCTGTTCCCGCAGATGGAGGTCGTCGAGCGCGCCGTGTTCCGCGTCACCCGTGACGCGGACTTCGAGGTTTCGGACGAAGCGGACGACCTGCTCGAGGCCGTCGAGCTCGAGCTCAGCCGGCGCCGTTTCGGCGACGTCGTGCGGCTCGAGGTGTCGGGCTCCGTCTCGAACCGGATGCTCGCGCGGCTCACCGACGGCCTCGGCGCCGGCGCCGACCAGGTCTATCCCATCCGCGGCCCGCTCGATCTCGCCGACCTCTCCCAGGTCGCCTCGCTCGACCGGCCCGACCTCAAGGACGAGCCGTGGGTCCCGCGCACGCCGGCGAGGCTTGCGTCCGTGGCGAGCGGCGAGGAATTCTTCGCCGAGATCCGACGCGGGGACGTGCTCGTCCACCATCCGTACGACTCCTTCGTCACGACGTTCGAGCGCTTCGCCCGTGAGGCCGCGCGCGACCCGGCGGTGCTCGGACTGAAGACGACCGTGTACCGCACGAGCGACGACTCGCCCGTCGTGCCTGCGCTCATCGAGGTGGCCGAGGACGGCCGCCAGGCCGTGTGCATCGTCGAGCTGAAGGCGCGCTTCGACGAGCACCGGAACATCGAGTGGTCCCGGGCGATGGAGCGCGCGGGGGTGCACGTGGTCTACGGGTTCCCCAACCTGAAGATCCACGCGAAGACCACGCTCGTCGTGCGACGCGAGGGAAACATCCTGCGGCGCTACGTCCATCTCGGCACGGGCAACTACCACGCGCTGACCGCTCGCATCTACGAAGACTTCGGTCTCTTCACAGCCGACGAGGAGATCGCGGCCGACGTGGCCGACCTCTTCAACTACGTCACCGGTTTCGGCCGTCCGCAGCGGTTTCGGAAGATCCTCGTGGCGCCCTTCAACCTGCGCCGCGGGATCGTCGAGGAGATCCGCGCCGTCGCGAAGGCGGCCGAGAACGGCGAGCACGCGCGCATTCGCCTGAAGACCAACGCGCTCACCGACCAGACGATCATCGAAGAGCTCTACTCGGCCTCGCAGGCCGGGGCCGAGATCGATGTCGTCGCGCGCTCGATCTGCACGCTGCGACCCGGGGTGCCCGGTCTGTCGGAGACGATTCGCGTGCGCAGCGTCCTCGGGCGGTTCCTCGAGCACAGCCGGTTCTACGTGTTCGAGGCGGGAGAGCAGTCGAGGACGTTCCTGGGCAGTGCCGACCTCATGACGCGCAACCTCGACCACCGGATCGAGATCGCGGCGCCGATCGAGGACGCGAGGGTCCAGGCGCAGCTCGCGGGCGCCTTCGACGTCCTCCTGGACGACAACACCGCCTGGACGCTCCAGCCGGACGGCGGCTGGAAGCGCCTCAAGCCCAGGAAGGACCAGAGCGCGCGCGGCAGCCACGACGCGCTCATGCGCAAGGCTCACACCCGCTCTCGCCGCCGAGTCGCCCGTCGCCCGCGCTAGTTCGCAGGGTTACAGCCGACGGTGATTGGAGAATGACGAGGCTGTGAATGTCGCCGTCGTCGACGTGGGCTCGAACACCGTCCGCCTCCTTGTTGCCCGCCGGGAGGGCGAGGGTCTCGTCGCTCTGGACGAAGGCCGCGAGCACCTGTTCCTCGGCGAGGACGTCGAGCGCGACGGCCGTCTCTCCGCCGGGCGGATCGAGGAGGCCGCAGAGTGCGTGGCGGGGTTCGTCCATGCCGCCCGCGTCCTGAGCGCCTCCGCCGTCGAGGTGATCGTGACCGCCCCGGGTCGTCAGGGGGCCAACGGCGACGAGCTCGTGCGTGCGCTCGTCGCGGCCGGGGGCGCGCCCGTGCGTGTTCTCTCGGCGGACGAGGAGGGGGAGCTTGCCTTCGCCGGAGCAGTCGCTGCCGCCGGCCTGCCTTCCGGCAGCGTCGCGGTCGTCGACGTCGGAGGCGGCTCCACCGAGGCCGTCGTCGGGACGACCGAGGGCGGGCCTGCATGGTCGAAGTCCCTCGACATCGGCGCCGTGCGCCTGACCGCCCGCTTCCTCGCGGACGACCCGCCGGGCAAGCGCGCGCTCGCCGCGGCGAGGGACGAGG
>DAITAN010000403.1:0-2458 GCA_036824235.1 Gaiellaceae bacterium
GTCAGCTCGACGCCGACCGGTACGCCGAGCTCCTCGGCGACCGAGTTGTTAATCGTGGCGACACCCACGCCCAGGTAGGCGTGCTCGACGGAGCCGTCCGCGATGATCTGCGGAACGATCGTCTTGATCGTGCTGGACGGGATGGCGAAGCCGATGCCGTCGCTGCCGCCGGACTCGCTCTCGATCTGTGCGTTGACGCCGACGACCTCGCCGGCGCCGTTCACGAGCGGGCCGCCGGAGTTGCCGTGGTTGATGGCGGCGTCGGTCTGGATCGAGTCGTTGATCGTGAAGTTGTTCGGAGCGGTCATCTGCCGGTGCAGCGCGCTCACGATCCCGCTCGTCACCGTGCCCTCGAGCCCGAACGGGCTGCCGAAGGCGACGACGTTCTCGCCCACGGTGAGCGCGTTCGAGTCGCCGAGCGAGAGCTGCTCGAGGACGTCGGCGGGCGCGTCTACCTTGATGACGGCCAGGTCGGTGGAGGGGTCGCTGCCGACAACGGTGGCGTCGTAGGTCGAGCCGTCCCAGAGGCGGACGGAGACCGTCTCGGCGCCGTCGACCACGTGCTGGTTGGTGACGACGTGGCCCTGCGCGTCGTAGACGAAGCCCGAGCCCTGGCCCTGCGCGCGCTGCTCCTCGCCGGACGGTGTGGACTCGCTCGACGCCACGGTGATCTCGACCACGCTCTTATAGGTCTTCTCGTAGATCTCGCTGACGGACAGCGATTCCGACGTGGACGCCGCGGGCACCGCCGTGGACTCGGCGGCGGCCGGGCGGATGACCGTCCGGGTGCCGCCGTCGGAGGACAGGGCAGCGTAGGTCGCAGCGCCGCCGCCCGCGCCGATACCGGCAGCGGCGACGAGCGCGGCGGTGAGAGTGACTGTGCGTGTGGTGCGCGACTTCATGGCCCGTTCCTTTCGAAATGGAGTGATGGGAGCCATGGCACCAGCGGCGCCTAAGACGCACCTGAAACCGGCCTAAGAACTTCCTAAGAGCTACGGCCTCTTAGCCGTCCTTCACCTTCGGTCGCAACAATGGACGCATGCGAGTCCTGGTCGTCGATGACGAACGCGCCGTGCGCGAGTCGCTCCGCCGTGCCCTCGAGCTGGAGGGCTACGACGTCGAGCTCGCCGGCGACGGGCAAGAGGCGCTCGACCGGCTCGAGGCCGGCCCGGACCCCGACGCGGTCATCCTCGACGTGCTCATGCCGGCCGTCGACGGTCTCGAGGTCTGCACGCGCCTGCGCCGCAGCGGGAGCCGCCTGCCCGTGCTGATGCTGACCGCGCGCGCCGAGGTGGAGAACCGCGTCGCGGGCCTCGACGCGGGCGCCGACGACTACGTCACTAAGCCGTTCGCGCTCGAGGAGCTGCTCGCGCGCCTCCGCGCGCTCTTGCGGCGGACATCCAACGGCGGGAACGAGACGCTGCGCTTCGCCGACCTCGAGCTCGACCCGCGCACGCGCGAGGTCCAGCGCGGCGGCGAGCCGATCGAGCTGACGCGCACCGAGTTCTCGCTGCTCGAGCTCTTTCTCCTCAACCCGCGGCAGGTGCTGACACGCTCGCTCATCTTCGAGCGCGTCTGGGGTTACGACTTCGGGGCGGGGTCGAACTCGCTCGACGTGTACATCGGCTACCTGCGCCGCAAGACCGAGGCAGGTGGGCTGCCGAGGCTGATCCAGACCGTGCGCGGCGTCGGTTACGCGCTGCGGGAGCCATGAGCGTCCCTCGCCTTCGGCTCGCTCCCGTGGGGAAAACTATGTTTCCCCCACGTTCCCCCTTCTTTGATGCAGCGAAGGAACCTCCCGGTTCCCTCACACACCCTCCCCGCGCTCACGGGCCGGAGGCCGGCCCGTGAGCCTGCGAGCCCGCCTCACGCTCGCCGCCGCGCTGGCAGTCGCGGTCGCCGTCGCGGCGGCGTCCGTGGTCGCCTACATCGCCGTTCGCAGCGAGCTGCAAGGGGAGGTCGACGATGCCCTGGCCGACCGGGCGCAGGTCATCAGTCGCATCCCCATCAGCGTTGTTCGCACGCGTGAAGACCAGTTCTTCCTTCGCATTCCGGGCCCCGAGCTCGGCGGCCCCGGAGGCTACGTGCAGGTCTACGGCCCGGAAGGGGCCATCCGGGCGCCCGGAGACGATCTCGAGCTCCCGGTCGGCGAGCGGACGCGCGAGGCTGCTGCCGGTGAGGAGGGCGCCTTCTACAGCGACGCCGAGGTGGCCGGGACGCACGTCCGCATCCTCACCACTCCGATCGATCAGGGCTACGTTCTCCAGATCGCGCGACCTCTCACGGAGGTCGACGCCTCGCTCGACCGGCTGCGCACGATCCTTGTCCTCATCTCCCTCGGGGGCATCGGCCTCGCTGCAGCGCTCGGGTTCGCGGTCGCGCGAACCACGCTCGTTCCCGTGCGGCGCCTCACCGAGGCGACCGAGGAGGTCACCGAGACCCGCGACCTCTCGCGCCG